>JANNOT010000507.1:0-4681 GCA_031399375.1 Paraoceanicella sp. | reverse complement strand
CCCGTCCTGCGCGTGAGCCGCCGCTATCTGACGGAAGTCGCCGATGGCCTGGTGCCCGCCCTGCAGAAGCGCGGCCTCGCCCGCACGAAGTACACCCACGAACTGCTGCGGGACACCCTGCGCGAGTTCTGACGCCCGGCTGGGGCGGCGCTTGCCGCGTCGATCGGGGTAGTCTGCTTCACGGCCCTGGGCGGCACCATGGGCATACGCGTCTGTCGCCGCTCGGCAGGACGCACCTGCCCGCGACGGCTGGACGGCTGGTCCAGCCGCGGGCAGACGGAAAAGAAAAAATACACGCCTTGCGTGCATACGTGCATGAGATCGCCACAATTCGGTACTAGCCCACGGCTCGGTATGGCGGGCGACAGGACGGGGTCGATGATGGATGGTGCATACGAGGGTGTGGATGGCGCTTGGGCGCGCTGGTCGGTGGACCGGGCGGCGGCCTGGGCCGAGCAGACGCCCTGGCAGTGCGGGTTCAACTTTCTGCCCAGCACGGCCGTCAACTTCCTAGAGATGTGGCGCGGCGAGACGTTCGACCCCGCGACGATCGACCGCGAACTCGGCTGGGCCGGGGGCATCGGGTTCAACGCGTTGCGCACAAACCTGCACTATCTCGACTGGCAGCACGACCGGGACGGGTTGCTCGGGCGCATCGATGCGTTTCTGGGGATTGCGGCGCGCCACGGGCTCGGGGTCATGCTCTGCCTCTTCGACGATTGCGAGTTTTCGGGCGAGACGCCGTTCTGGGGTGCCCAGCCGGCACCCCGACCGGGGATCCACAACAGCAGGGCGCTCGGCAGTCCCGGCCGGGCGCTGGTCCGGGACCGTGCGCAGTGGCCGCAGTTCCGACGCTACGTTCACGATATCATCGGCATGTTCGCCCGGGACCCGCGCGTGGTGGTCTGGGACCTCTACAACGAACCCGGGAACCGGATGATCTTCGACTTCGATCGCCAGTTCGAGCATGATGCAGCGCTCGAGATCGACAGCCACGATCTGATGCGGTCGAGCTTTGCCTGGGCGCGGGAGATCGCGCCGGACCAGCCCCTGACCGTCGCGCCGTGGCGGCTCAATCCGGTGCAGGGCACGGGGGCACCGAGTTACTGGCATCCGATCGACATCGACGCGATCGCCCTGTCGGACGTGATCACCTATCATGCCTATTGCGACCGGGACCGCATGGCGCGGGTGATCGACGAGCTCGCAGCCGTGGGGCGCCCGCTCCTGTGCACGGAATGGATGGCGCGCGCGGTGGGCAGCAGGCTGACGGAACAGCTCCCGCTCCTGCGCCGGCACAGGGTGTCGGCGTTCCAGTGGGGCCTGGTGCGCGGGCGCACCCAGACCCATCTTCCATGGCCGGGGATCGGGCTGGGCACCCAGGGCGGCGATGTGGAGTGGTTCCACGATCTTCTCGCCGAGGACGGCACGCCCCACGCCCCCGAGGAACTCGCACTGATCGCCGCGACCCGCCGCGACCCGCCGGCCGCCTGAAGCCGGCGGGCGACGGCGGCACGGCGTCAGGTCATCAGCGCGCGGGACGGGACGCGTCCCGGCTCGGCCGGCGTCGAGGTGGCCACCGCGCTCGCCGCACGCAGGCGCCGGTAGGTGGCCAGTGCCTGCCCCACGACCTGATCCATATTGTAGTAGCGATACGTCGCGAGACGCCCGACAAATGTCACCTCCGGCCGAGCCGCCGCCAGCGCCTCGTATCGCTTGAAGAGCGCCTGGTTCTCCTCGCGGGGGATCGGATAGTACGGGTCGCCGGTATCCGAGGGGTGCTCGTAGACGATGCTGGTGCGCGGGTGGCTCTGGCCGGTCAGGTGCTTGAATTCGGTTACGCGGGTGTAGGGCACCGCCTCGTCGGGATAGTTCACCGTGGCGACCGGCTGATAGACGGCGCGGTCGTGGGTCACATGCTCGAACCGGAGCGAACGGTACGGGAGCGGGCCGTAGCAGTGGCCGAAGAACTCGTCGATCGTGCCGGTAAAGATCAGCCGACCGTACCGCACGCCATCCATCACGTCGCGAAAATCGACGCCGGTCTCTATGTCGATCCGTGGGTGGTCCAACATCGCCTCGAACATCCGGGTGTAGCCCTGCGCCGGCATCGCCTGGAACGTGTCGGTGAAGTACCGGTCGTCGGTGTCGGTGCGGGTGGGCACCCGGGCGGTCACCGACCGGTCGAGCGCGGACGGATCGAGCGCCCACTGCTTTCGCGTGTAGCCGCGGAAGAAGAGTTCGTAGAGCTCTCGCCCGACTGCCGAAACGACCACGTCTTCGGAGGTGAGGATCTTCGCCACGGGCTCTGCCCGCGCGGCGAGGAAGGCCGCGGCCTCGGCATCGCTGGTCAGGTTCGATCCAAAGAGCAGGTTCAGCGTCGTGCGATTGATCGGGATGGGAACAAGCTGGCCGCGCACCTGCGCCAGGACCCTGTGCTCGTAGGGCCGCCACGTCGTGAACCGCGACAGGTATGCAAAGACATCGGCCGAGTTCGTGTGGAAGATATGCGGGCCGTAGCTGTGGATCAGGACGCCTGCGGCGTCGACACAGTCATGGGCATTCCCCGCAATATGCGGGCGCCGGTCGATGATCAGGACCCGCTTGCCCGCGTGGGCGGCAAGGCGTTCCGCCATCACCGCCCCGGCGAACCCGGCCCCCACCACCAGGGCATCATAATGCGGCTTGCGCCCGCCGGTGCGGACGGCCGGTGCGCGCCGCGGGGTCTGGGGGACGAGATGCAGGGGGCGTCCCGCCCGGCGGTCGCCGCGTGCGGCCACGACGCGGTTCACATGCGCCGCGATCTCCGCATGGGTCCGGTCCCAGGACGTGTCGGCAAGCATCGCGTCCGCCTCCACCTGCCAGGCGCTGTCCGCCCCGCGGGGCAGGGCGAGGAGCGCGGCGCAGGCTGCCACGACCTCCTCCGCAGTGCGCGCGATCTGCACCCCCTGCAGACGCCCGAAATGCCGCACCACGTCGGTGATGGGGGTCGACACGACCGGGCAGCCCCCGGCGAGATATTCCGGCGTCTTCGTCGGACTGATGAAGCGCGTCGCGGCATTGATGGCAAAGGGCATCATGGCCACGTCCCAGTGGGCGAGATAGGCGGGCAGGTCCGCATAGGATTTCATGCCGAGATAATGGATGTTGGGCCGACGGGGCAGATCGTCGGGCGATAGCTTGGCGAGCGGCCCGACCATCACAAGCGACCAGTCGGGCCGCGCGGCCGCGATGGCGTCGATCAGGTCGAGGTCGATCCGCTCGTCGATGACCCCGTAGAACCCGAGCCGGGGACCGGGAATGGCCGCAAGATCGGGCGGACATGGCAGTTCCTGGCGCGCCTGCCCGAAATGCGCGGCATCGACACTCGACGGAAACGGATGGACGTCAGGATGCAGGGTGCATTTTGCTTCGTAGAGGCTGTAACCCCCGGTCAGCACAAGATCGGCCGCCGCGATCAGCTCATGCTCGAAGATGCGCAGTTCGGGCGGGGCGAAGCGGAAATTGGCGAGCTCGTCCATGCAGTCATAGACCAGCGCCGCGGCAGGAAGCGCACGCGACGCGGCAAAGAGCATCGGCGTGTAGTACCACAGGAGCGGACGCAGCAGACCGTGACGCCGCGCAAGCTCGGTGAACAGCGTCGAAAGGGCCTGGTCGCGCGCAGGCCCCTCGCAGCCCGGCGGCAGGTGGGGCGTGGCCACGACGACGCCGGTCTTCGGGCACCGCGCTTCGGCCATCACGGGGACGGCGTCGGCGGCAGCCGTCACCGGCTCCTCGACATAGACCACGGGCACGGACCGCGCGAACCGCTCCATCAGATGTTGCGGGCGCTGGAAGACGAAGTTCCAGCGCAGATGCGAGAAGCAGATCACCCCGTCATGGCGCGCCGCAGACGACGCCGCATCACCTCCGCGGGCGCCTGCGACGGGGCCCGCCGCAGTGGCCGGGGACGGAGGGGATGAATTGAGGGTCATGGTCGTGATGCCTTCTGCTGGTGCCACATGGGGATCGAGGTGCCGGGGCCCGAACGGGCGCGATGGAGATGGGGTCAGGCGGGGGGCATCCTTTCGAGCCGAAGGGGGATGACCCGCGAGCCCCGCGCGAGCGCGTGCCGAGCTTGCGCGGCAGGCAGGGCCCGGGCGACCGGGGTGTCGGGAAGCAGCCGTGAGGTGCGCCGCCACCACCCCGGCTGATGCAGACCCTCGCCCCGCGCCGGGCGCCCCGCCGCAAGCTCGCGGATCAGGTCGGCGAGCGGGGTCGCGCGCGGGTGACCGTCCGATACATCGAACGCACCGCTTTCATAGCGCGGGGTCGGCGACGTCAGCAGGGTATCCCAACCATGTGCCCCCAGAAGCGCCCAGGCGGTCACGGCGGTGACCGGCACCCCGGTCGCCCGAAGCGCGAGGCAGGCATGCCAGCATTCGGCCAGCCAGCGGCACTGCTCGTCGACCGTGCAGGCGATGTGGCATTCCGTGACCGCCAAGGGGATGCCGTAGCGGTCCCAGAGGCATGACAGATGCCCCGCCCAGTCGGGCAGCGCGATGTCGAGCGCCCGGACCGTCTCGACATCGGCGTAGCGCATCGTGGCATTTCCACCGTGGACGTCGGCGGGGTATAGCTCCAGCCGATGGTCGAGGAACCGGTCGCTGGTGATGTAGTGGTTCATCCCGATGACGTCGGG
>JANNOT010000493.1:0-3637 GCA_031399375.1 Paraoceanicella sp. | reverse complement strand
CGAAGGGTTCGGTGTAGATCATGAAGCTGTCCATGAACCGCAGCAGGACCGCGATCAGCAGGACCCCCTTCATCTTCGGCAGCTCGATGTAGCGGAACGTCTTCCACCGGCTCGCCTGGTCGATCTTCGCCGCCTGGTAGTAGGCGTCCGGGATCGACTGAAGGCCCGCATAGGCGAGGAGCACCACAAGGCTCGTCCAGTGCCACACATCCATCACGATGATCGTGGCCCAGGCCGCGACCGGGTCCTGGGTGTAGTTGTAGGGCACGCCGAGGCTGTCGAGCGTGAAGCCCAGAAGCCCGATATCGACCCGCCCGAAGATCTGCCAGATCGTGCCCACCACGTTCCACGGGATCAGGAGCGGCAGCGCCATCAGCACGAGGCAGACCGACGCCCAGACCCCCTTTTTCGGCATGGCGAGGGCAACGGCGATCCCCAGCGGCACCTCGATGGCCAGGATCACCGCCGAGAAGGCGATCTGGCGGATGAGCGCATTGTGCACCCGCTCGGAATGCAGCACCTGGTCGAACCATTCGAGCCCGACCCAGAAGAACTGGTTGGCCACGAACGTGTCCTGGACGGAGTAGTTGACCACCGTCATCAGCGGGATGACGGCCGAGAACGCGACGATCACGAGCACGGGCAGCACCATGAACCAGGCGCGGTGGTTGACGGGTTTGTCCATCAGGTCGCTCCGTTGAGTGGCGCGGCGCGTCCCGCTAGCGTCGGACGATGGATGAGTTTGAATGGGACGAGGCGAAGCGCGCGGCGAATGTCGCGAAGCACAGGGTGGATTTCACTCTCGCGGCGTCCGTCGACTGGACCAGCGCCTTGAACATCCCGCATTTTCGTTCGGGCGAAGCCCGCTTTGCCAGTCTCGTAATTCTTGCGCATCGGGTCTACGTTATGGTCTGGACATGGCGCGGCGGTCGGAAGCGGATCATCAGCCTGCGCAAGGCGAACAGTCGGGAGGTGGCGCAGTATGAAAAATCTTGTTCGCCCGACGTCTGACGAGGACATCGCCATCGCGCGCGCCATCGCCGAGGATCCCGACGCGTTCGAGATTACGGAGACGATGTTCGAATCCGCCTTTCGAGGCACGCCAAAGAGGCCGTCGAAAGTTTCACCAAAGAAGCTGAATCGCCGGACGCGAGCGTTCCGGCGATTCCTCGATGAACACACCGATCTCAGGCCCCGCGACCCTGGGTCACGTTTCAGGTCCTCGCGTCTGAGAGTGCCACTACGCCTCACGCCGCCTCTCCCGTCACGCGCCAGCCGCCGTCATAGACGCTGATGGCGGCGGGGTCGAAGGCGATGCGGACGCTGCCTGCGGGGACGGGTGCGTCCTCGGTCATCAGCACGTTGATCTCGCGCCCGAAGAACTCGGCGCGCACGATCCGGTGGCGGCCCACGTCCTCGACCCGGCGGATCTTGACCGGCAGGCCCGCGCCCTCGGTCAGGGTGCAGAATTCGGGGCGCACGCCGATCTCGCCCGTGCGGGGGGTGTAGGCGGCGGCGAGGGGGACCTCGCAGCCTTCGACGACCGCCACGCGTCCCTCGATCCGGGCGGGCAGGATGTTCATGCCGGGCGAGCCGATGAAATAGCCGACGAACGTGTGCTCCGGCCGCTCGAACAGCTCGGCTGGCGTGCCCATCTGCACGACCTCGCCGCCGGTCATGACCACGACGCGGTCGGCAAAGCTCAGCGCCTCGGTCTGGTCATGGGTGACGTAGATCATGGTGTGGCCGAATTCGCGGTGCAGCGCCTTCAGCTGCGTGCGCAGTTCCCACTTCATCTGAGGGTCGATGACCGTCAGGGGTTCGTCGAAGAGGATCGCGTTCACATCCTCGCGCACCATCCCGCGGCCGAGGCTGATCTTCTGCTTGGCATCCGCCGTCAGACCCTGGGCCTTGCGATCGAGCGTGTCCTCCATCCCGATCATCCGGGCGATGGCCGCGACCCGCTGGGCGATATAGGCCGCGTCCGCCCCGCGGTTGCGCAGGGGAAAGGCAAGATTCTCGCGCACGGTCATGGTGTCGTAGACCACGGGGAACTGAAACACCTGGGCGATGTTGCGCGCGGCCGTGGGCGCGCGGGTCACGTCCTGGTCCCCGAACATCACCCGCCCCTCGGACGGGGTCAGAAGGCCCGAGATGATGTTCAGGAGCGTGGATTTCCCGCAGCCCGACGGGCCGAGCAGCGCATAGGCACCGCCGTCATCCCACACATGGGTCATGGGTTTCAGCGCATAGTCGTCCGGGCCCGCGGGGCGGGCGGCATAGGAATGGGCGAGGTGGTCGAGGGTGATCCGGGCCATCACGCAGCCTCTGCGAAGGCGGCGGGGGCCGCGAGCCGCCCGTCCTCGTGAAACAGATAGACATGGGCGGGATCGAGCCAGACCGGCTGCTCGGCGCCCGGGGTCAGGTCGTGCACCCCGTGGGCGAGCGAGATCCAGCGCTGTCCGCCATGGTCGAGATGGGCGAAGGTCTCTGACCCGGTGATCTCGGTCACCACGACCCGGGTCAGGAACCGCATCCCCGGCCCCGGGGTCAGACGCAGATGGTGCGCGCGGAACCCCGCGAGGTACCGCCCGTCGGGCAGCGGCCTGCCAGGCGCCGTCTGCCCGTCGCCGAAGAGCATCTGCCCCCCGGTGCGCGACACGGTGACGAAGTTCATCGGCGGATCCGAGAAGATGCGCGCCGTCACGGCGTCGCCGGGGTTGCGATAGACCTGGGCGGTCGGGCCGAACTGGGTCACCCGCCCCTCCCACAACGTCGCGGTATTGCCGCCGAGCAGCAGCGCCTCGTGCGCCTCGGTCGTGGCATAGACGAAGATCGAGCCCGCCTCCTGGAAGATCCGCGGGATCTCGGCCCGAAGCTCTTCGCGCAGCTTGTAATCCAGGTTCGCCAGCGGCTCGTCGAGCAGCACCAGCCCCGCCCCCTTGACCAGCGCCCGGGCCAGCGCCGTGCGCTGCTGCTGGCCGCCCGACAGCTCCAGCGGCCTGCGGTCGAGCAGCGGGGTAAGCTTCATCAGCGCGGCCGAGGCGCGGACGGCGCGGTCGATCTCCTCGCGCCCCTTGCCCATCAGGCGCAGGGGCGACGCGATGTTGTCGTAGACGCTCATCGCGGGGTAGTTGATGAACTGCTGGTAGACCATGGCGACGGCGCGCTTCTGCACCGCCATCCCGGTCACGTCCTGCCCGTTCCAGAGCACGCGCCCCGTCGTCGGCCGGTCGAGCCCGGCCATCAGGCGCATCAGCGAGGTCTTGCCCGACAGGGTGGGGCCGAGCAGCACGTTCATCGTGCCGGGCGATAGGGTGAGGCTGGTGGGGTGGATGTGCGGGCGCCCCGCCACCGCCTTGCCCACGCCGTCGAGCGTCAGCGCCATGGCCGCTACTCCGCCGCAGCGGCGCGGGTGGCGCCGAGATGGATGTCGATGGCCCCCGCCTGCTCTTTCGTGACCCTGAGCCCCAGCTTTCCCCGTCGCCAGAGGACGTCGTCGGCGGTGCGGGCCCATTCGCGGGCGACGAGCCAGCGCAGTTCGGCCTCGGTCAGGGTGGCGCCGAAATCCTGGCCGAGGTCGCGGGCTGCGCGGGCGGAGCCTAGGACATCGGCGGCCTGGGTTCCATAGGCGCGG
>JANNOT010000492.1:0-1767 GCA_031399375.1 Paraoceanicella sp. | reverse complement strand
CCGACTGCTCGTCGCGTTGCGTCCGATTGGGCGGGGGGATGAGATTCGCTTCGACTACTCCACCACTATGTGGGATGGCTACTGGACCATGAACTGCCGGTGCGCACCGCCACCGCGATCACCCGGGCCATCAGCGGCAGGGTGATCCGGCGGAATATCTGCACCCCGCTCGCCCCGTCCAGCACCGCCGCCTCATAGGGCTCGGCGGGCAGCGAGCGCAGCCCGGCGAGAAAGATCAGGACCATGAACGGCGTCCATTGCCATACGTCGGCCAGCATCACCCCCGCCAGCGCGGTCGAGGACGTGGCCAGGATCGGCGCCGTCCCGTCCAGCATCCCCAGACCCTTCAGCACATAGGTCAGCACCCCGAACTGCGGATCCTCGATCAGAAGAAACATCATCCCGGTGATGGCGGGCGGGATCACCAGCGTCAGCGTCAGGAGCGCGCGCAGGAGGCCGTAGCCCGGCGCGTCGCTGTCCAGCAGCAGCGCAAGCGCCATGCCGACCACAAGCTCGATGGCGAGCACCACGGCGAAGTAGAAGAGCGTAATCCCCATCGCGCCCCAGAACCGCTCGTCACCCCAGAGCGTCACCCAGTTGTCCCACCCCACGAACTCGAGCCGGCGGCGGAACGGCGCGTATTCGTGGAAGCTGAGCCAGATGTTGTAGAAGAGCGGATAGATCGTGAAGACGACGAGCATCGCCACCATGGGCGCAAGCCAGGGCGCCGGGTGGTCCGATGTCAGGAAACGCGGCAGACGGACGCCCTTCTGGGCCATTCAGATCCTCCCCAGGCCCGGGTGGGGCCGATCCCCGCCACCCGTGGACCGGGCGTGCAGGGCCTTCACTGCGCCGTCAGGCCGCGGTCTTGGCCGGATCCTGGAGACCGTAGCTCGAGAAGCCCGCGAGCGTCTCGGCAATCGCCTCGTCGCTCAGAAGCACCGGCCCGCCGACCTGGAGGCTGAGCACGTACTGCTTGGCGATCGTCTCGAGCTCCACCGCGCGCCACATCGCCTTGGCCAGCGTCTCGCCCAGCGCGATCATCCCGTGGTTGGCCAGCAGGCAGGCGCTGCGGTCCTTCATCGCCGCGACCGCAAGCTCGGCCAGCTCGGCCGTGCCGTAGCGCGCATAGCCCGCGACGCGCACGTTGGTGCCGCCGAATGCCGCGATCATGTAGTGGCAGGCAGGGATTTCCTTGTGCGCGATCGCGAGCGTCGTGCAGTAGAGCGAATGGGCGTGGACGATCGCGGGCATCTCGGGGCGCTCGCGCTGCAGCCTGAGGTGAAAGCGCCATTCGGTCGAGGGACGCAGCGGCCCCTCGAAGCTCCCGTCCTGGGTGTCGAGCGGGATGGCCGCGATCATCTCGGGTTCCATCGCGTCATAGGGGATCGCCGAGGGGGTGATGAGCATCCGCCCGTCATGCGCGACCGAGATGTTGCCCGAGGTGCCCTGGTTGATCCCGAGCGCGTTCATCTCCCGGCACCGGTCGATGATCTCCTGGCGCAGGGCCTTTTCCGCTTTCTTCATGCTGCCTCCTGTCGCAGCGCGTGCTGCATCCAATGATCCACCGCCCCCGCCTGCTCTTTCGTGACCCTGAGCCCCAGCTTTCCCCGTCGCCAGAGGACATCGTCGGCGGTGCGGGCCCATTCGCGGGCGACGAGCCAGCGCAGTTCGGCCTCGGTCAGGGTGGCGCCGAAATCCTGGCCGAGGTCGCGGGCTGCGCGGGCGGAGCCTAGGACATCGGCGGCCTGGGTTCCATAGGCGCGG
>JANNOT010000472.1:0-7148 GCA_031399375.1 Paraoceanicella sp. | reverse complement strand
GCGCTCGATGTCTCGATTCAGGCGCAGGTGGTGAATCTGCTGGAGGATCTCCAGGATCGGCTGGGCCTGACCTATCTCTTCATCTCGCACGATCTGTCCATGGTCCGGCACATCGCGGACCGGGTGGCCGTGATGTACCTTGGCAAGATGGTCGAGATCGGGCCGAAGGCGGGGATCTACGCCGCGCCGCTTCATCCCTACACCAAGGCGCTCCTGTCGGCCCTGCCGATCCCCGACCCGAAGGTCGAGGCGACGCGCGAGCGCATCATCCTGACGGGCGACGTGCCCAGCCCCGCCAATCCGCCGCCCGGCTGCCGGTTCTCGACCCGCTGCCCCGTGGCGGTCGAGCGCTGCCGGTCCGAACCGCCCGCCTGGCGCGACATGGGGGGTGGCCGGCGTGTCGCCTGCCACCTCGCCGCCTGACCCGCCGTTACCTTGCGGCCACCCGAAACATCGGGGGCTGCCCACCCAGAAACAGGGAGACTGATATGGGGACTTCACGAACGCTTCTGCTGGCGGGTGCTGCGGCACTGTCGCTGGCGGGGACCGCCGCCTTCGCCCAGCGGGGCGCGGACGGGCAGGTCAACATCCTCTACTGGCAGGCGGTCTCGATCCTGAATCCGTACCTGTCCAGCGGGACCAAGGACATCCAGGGCGCGAGCGTGGTGATCGAGCCACTCGCGCGCTATGACGAGAACGGGAACCTCACGCCCACGCTGGCGGCCGAGATCCCGACGCTGGAAAACGGCGGCGTGTCCGCAGACCTCACCAGCATCACGTGGAAGCTGAAGCCTGGGATCAAGTGGTCCGACGGGACCGACTTCACCGCCGCCGACGTGGTGTTCACCTGGCTCTACTGCACCGCCGAGGGCGGCGGCTGCCAGCAGGAGGCGAAGTTCGGCGGCGTCACGAATGTCGAGGCGATCGACCCGCTGACCGTCAAGATCACCTTCGACACCCCCAAGCCCGTGCCCTATGCGGCCTTCACCGGCGGCCAGGGCCCGATCCTGCAGGCCGCGCAGTTCAAGGATTGCGTGGGCGCCCAGGCCCAGTCCTGCAGCCAGCAGAACTTCTATCCCGTCGGCACCGGCCCCTTCGTCGTGAAGGATTTCAAGGCCAACGACGTGGTGGTCTACGAGGCCAACCCCAACTACCGCGACCCGGCCAAGCCCGCGTTCCAGACCGTGCAGCTCAAGGGCGGCGGAGATGCCGCGGCCGCGGCGCGCTCGGTGCTCGAGACGGCCGAGTTCGACTATGCCTGGAACATGCAGGTGGAACCCGAAATCCTCAACGCCATGACCGCGAAGGGCAATGGCGAGATCGTGGCGGCGTTCGGCACGTCGGTCGAGCGGTTCGACATCAACCTCTCCAACCCGGACTCCGCACTCGGCGATAAGCGCTCGACGCTCGAGGGCGGGGTGCATCCCTTCCTGACCGACCCCAAGGTGATCCGGGCGCTCAGCCTCGCCATCGACCGGCAGATCATCGTCGATGCGGGCTACGGCCCCAATGGCCGGGTGACCTGCAACATCGTGCCTGCGCCCGACTTCAACGTCTCGACCAACAACGACTGGTGCAAGACGCCGGACGTGGCGGCTGCGAAGGCATTACTCGACGAAGCGGGCTGGGTCCCGGGCTCGGACGGCGTGCGGGTCAAGGACGGCAAGCGCCTGTCGATCCTCTACCAGACCTCGACCAATGCCGTGCGCCAGGGCACCCAGGCGCTGATCAAGCAGATGTGGGAGGAACTGGGGGTCGAGACCGAGCTGCGCAACGTCTCGGCTTCGGTGTTCTTCGGCGGCGACCCGTCGAGCCCGGACACGTTCCAGAAGCTCTATGCCGACGTGCAGATGTACACCAACAATTTCGACGGCACCGACCCCGAGGCGTACCTGTCGAGCTGGCGCTGCGAGCTGATCCCGTCCCCCGCCAACAACTGGCTGGGCGAGAACATGTCGCGCTACTGCGACCCCGCCTATGACGCGCTGGTGGCCGAGCTCGGCAAGACCGCGGACCCCGCCAAGCGGTCCGAGCTTGCGATCCGGCTCAACGACATGCTGGTCCAGGGCGGCGCGGTGATCCCGCTGGTGCACCGCGCCACGGTCGCGTCGGCCAAGGCCAACAGCCTGGGCGGCGTGATCGCCAATGCCTGGGACAGCGAGCTCTGGAACATCGCGGACTGGCACCGCGTGAAATGACCTGATCCCGCCCGGCCGCCATCCGCGGCCGGGCGCCACCCGGGGGGACAGGCATGCTCACCTACACGCTGCGCCGCATCGCCTTTGCCGTGCCGACGCTGATCGTGATCAGCTTCATTATCTTTGCCATCCTCGAGCTCAGCCCGGGCGACCCGATGTCCCAGGTGCCCCTGACCGTGCCGATCGAGGTGCGCGCGCAGATCGCCGAGGCGCTGGGGCTCAACGAGCCGTTCCATATCCGCTACCTGCTCTGGCTCAACCAGTTCTTCATCAACGAGCCGCTGAACCTGATCGAGCATCTGAGCGGCTGGGACCTGGGCGAGCGCCCGCGCGTGACGTCCTGGATCACCCGGGCGCCCGTCGTGGACCTGATCGCCGAACGGATGCCCCAGACGCTGATGGTTGTCGGCCTCGCCTATCTCTTCGGCGTGCTGATCGCGCTGCCGATCGGGATCATATCGGCCTACGCCAAGTATTCTCTGTTCGACCAGTTCGGCACGCTTTTTTCCATGCTG
Organism: Paraoceanicella sp.; assembly: GCA_031399375.1. Classification (GTDB taxonomy): domain Bacteria; phylum Pseudomonadota; class Alphaproteobacteria; order Rhodobacterales; family Rhodobacteraceae; genus Paroceanicella. The sequence goes on along the minus strand of JANNOT010000472.1, from coordinate 4,435 downwards.
GGCTATTCGGTTCCGACCTTCCTGACCGGCACGCTTCTGATCCTGGTGTTCTCGGTCTGGCTGGGCTGGTTCCCCGACAGCTACGACACGACGCTGGTGGTGACGGACTGGGCGAGCTTCGTCGCCCAGGTCGAGCAGATGGTGCTGCCGGTCACGGTGCTCACGCTCTTCAACGCGGCCCAGATCAGCCGGTTCATGCGATCGTCCATGCTCGACAATCTCGGCCAGGATTATGTGCGCACGGCCCGGGCCAAGGGGCTGAAGGAACAGGTCGTGGTCCTGGTCCATGTCCTGCGCAACTCGCTGATCCCGGTCGTGACGGTGATCGCCCTTGGGGTGCCGCAGATCTTTGCGGGCGCCATCATCACCGAGCAGATCTTTCGCGTGAACGGGCTGGGCGCGCTCCTGATCGTCGGGATCGAGGGGGCGGACTATCCGCTGGTCCAGACCCTGACGTTCATCTTTGCCGTGCTGATCGTGCTCTTCAACCTGATCGCCGACATCCTCTACGGCATTCTGGACCCGAGGATCCGCTATGACTGACGCAACCCTGCCGGCCGCTGCGGCCGAGCTTGCCCCGCCCCGCACGCTCTGGCGCGACGTCTGGCTGCAGTTTCGCAAGCACAAGGGGGCGATGGTGGGGGCGGCGGTGTTCTTCACCATCATCGTCCTGGTAATCTTCGGCCCCTATATCCACACCATCGATCCGGGCAAGCTCGACATCCGGGCCAAGAACGCGGGCGTGTCCTGGGCCCATCCCATGGGCACGGACAACCTGGGGCGCGACATGTTCGCCCAGGTGCTGGCCGGGGGGCGGACCTCGCTCGCCGTGGGGGTGTCGGCCATGCTGCTCTCGATCGTGTTCGGGGCGCTGGTGGGGACGGTCTCGGGGTTCTTCCGGCGGATGGACGGGCCGCTGATGCGGCTGACGGATCTGTTCCTCGCCCTGCCGCTCCTGCCGCTTCTTCTCGTCATCATCATGCTCTTTCGCGACACGCTCCGCGCGGCCTTCGGGCCCGAGACGGGGATCTTCATGCTCATCGTCTTCGTGATCGGGATCACGAGCTGGATGCAGACCGCGCGCATCGTGCGGGGCGAGGTGCTGGCGCTGCGCGAGCGGGAATTCGTGCTCGCCGCCCGGTCCATCGGCACGCGGCCCCACCGGATCGTGCTCCGCCATATCCTGCCGAACGTGCTGTCGCCCATCATGGTCGCGGCCACCCTGGGGATCGCGAGCGCGATCATCACGGAAAGCGCGCTCTCGTTCCTCGGTCTCGGGTTTCCGCCGGATTTCCCGACCTGGGGACGGCTGATCTATGACGGCAAGGATTTCATCCAGCTCACGCCCGAACGGGTGCTCTGGCCGGGGCTCGCCATTTCGCTGACCGTGCTCAGCGTGAACTTCATGGGCGACGGCCTGCGCGATGCGCTCGATCCCAGGATGCGGGGGCGCTGACGGATGCAGGGGCTTCTCGATGCGGTTGCCGCACGGCGCGAGGCGGTCGTGGACCTGACCCGCGACCTGATCCGCATCCCCACGGTCAACCCGCCGGGCGAGAACTACCGCGAGATCTGCGACCTCCTCGCCGCCCGACTGCGCCCGCTCGGCTTCGACGCGGCCTTCCTGCGGGCCGAGGGTGCGCCGGGCGACAGCGACCGCTACCCCCGCTGGAACCTGGTCGCGCGGCGCGAGGGGCGGGGGCCGGGGCCATGCGTGCACTTCAACGGCCATGTGGACGTTGTGGAGCCCGGCCATGGCTGGACCCGTGACCCGTTCGGTGGCGAGGTGGCGGACGGCCGGGTCTGGGGCCGCGGCGCCTGCGACATGAAGGGCGGGCTCGCCGCCTCGGTCATCGCGGTCGAGGCGTTCCTTGCCACCCACCCCGGTTACGCGGGCGCCATCGAGATCTCGGGCACGGCGGACGAGGAATCGGGTGGCTATGGCGGGGTCGCATGGCTCGCCGAGCGGGGCCATTTCGCGCGGGTGAACCACGTCATCATCCCCGAGCCGCTCCAGAAGGACCGGGTCTGCCTCGGCCATCGCGGGGTGTGGTGGGCCGAGATCGAGACGCTGGGGCGCATCGCCCATGGCTCGATGCCCTTCCTCGGGACCTGCGCGATCCGCCACATGGGTGCCGTGCTGCAGGAGATCGAGACGGCGCTGATCCCCGCCCTGGGCCATCGGACGACCGCGATGCCGGTCGTGCCGCCCGCGGCGCGGCAATCCACGCTCAACATCAACTCGCTCCATGCCGGGCAGGCGGAGCCCGACGGGTCGGGTCTGCCGAGCCCGTGCGTGCCCGACAGCGCGCGCATGGTGATCGACCGGCGGTTCCTGATCGAGGAGGATCTCGCCGCGGTGAAGGGCGAGGTGCGTGACCTGCTGGAGCGGGTGGCGGCCACCCGCCCCGACTTCGCCTGGCGCCTGCGCGATCTCTTCGAGGTGCAGCCGGTGATGACCGATCGCACGGCCCCGGTCAGCGCCGCGCTTACCCGCGCGATCGGCACGGTCCTGGGCGTAGAGGCGCAATACGTGGTCTCGCCCGGGACCTATGACCAGAAACACATCGACAGGATTGGGCGGCTGAAGGATTGTGTCGCCTACGGGCCGGGCCTGCTGGAGCTCGCGCACCAGCCGGATGAACATGTGGTCATCGACGACATGCTCGACGCGGCCAAGGTCATGGCGCTCGCGCTCCACGACCTGCTGACCGGGTCGGGTGGCTGAGAAGGGGGACGACCATGCGCGCAATTCTCATGGCGGGGGTGATGGCGCTGCTCGGCGGGGCGGCTCTGGCCAGGACCGACATCACCATCGGCCTCGTGCTCGAGCCGCCCAATCTCGACCCCACGGCCGGGGCGGCGGCCGCGATCGACGAGGTGGTCTATGCCAACGTCTTCCAGGGGCTGACCCGCTTTGCCGCCGACGGGTCGATCCTCCCCGCCCTGGCGCGATCGTGGGACATCTCGCCCGACGGGCTCACCTACACGTTTGCGCTGCATACCGGCGTCACGTTCCATGACGGGACCGGGTTCGATGCCGGGGACGTGAAGTTCAGCCTCGACCGCGCCCGCGCGCCCGACAGCACGAACGCGCAGAAGGCGCTCTTCACCGGGATCGCCGACGTGACCGTGGTGGACCCCGCGACGGTCAGGGTGACGCTGACGCAGCCCAATGGCGGGTTCCTCTTCAACCTCGCCTGGGGCGATGCGGTGATCGTGGCGCCCGAGACCGCGGCGACCAATGCGACGCAGCCCGTGGGGACCGGCCCGTTCGTCCTTGCCGACTGGATCCAGGGGGACCGGATCGTGCTGACGCGCAACCCCGCGTACTGGGGCACGCCGGTTGCGCTGGACCGCGCGACGTTCCGCATCATCCCCGACCCCACGGCCGCCTTTGCCGCGCTGATGGCCGAGGATGTGGACACATTCCCGAACTTTCCGGCACCCGAGACCCTGCCCCAGCTTGCGGCCGATCCGCGCTTCACGGTCATCGTGGGCTCGACCGAGGGGGAGACGATCCTTGCCATGAACAATGGCGCGCCCCCCTTCGACAACGTGAAGGTACGCGCGGCGGTCAGCCACGCCATCGACCGCCAGGCGATCGTCGACGGGGCGATGTTCGGCTACGGCACGCCCATCGGCACCCATTTCGCGCCCCACAACCCCGCTTATCTCGACCTGACGGCCCAGTCCGCCTACGACCCCGCGACGGCGAAGGCGCTGCTGGCCGAGGCGGGGTTCCCCGACGGCTTCACCACGACCCTGAAGCTGCCGCCCCCGACCTATGCCCGCCGGGGGGGCGAGATCATCGCGGCGCAGCTGGCCGAGATCGGGATCACGGCAGAGATCACCAACCTCGAATGGGCGCAGTGGCTCGACGAGGTGTTCAAGAACCGAAACTACGGCCTGACGATCGTCAGCCATACCGAACCGATGGATATCGGCATCTATGCGCGGGACGACTACTACTTCGCCTACCGCAGCGACGCCTTCAAGGCGATCATGGCGCGGCTCGACGCCACGACGGACCCCGCCGCGCGGGTGGCGGTGATGCAGGAGGCGCAGCGCCGGATCGCCGATGACTACGTCAACGTGTACCTGTTCCAACTCGCCAAGACCGGCGACGCGAACGCGAAGCTGCGCGGGCTCTGGGAAAACGCGCCGACCCAGGCGACCGACCTCACGGGTGTGTCCTGGGCGGAGTGAGCGGCCCTGCGGCCCGGGGGCGCGGCCCGGACCTGCGGTCCGGGGCCGCCCGAATGCGCGCTCCCGGGCGACGTTGCGCCGTCGGCGTGCCCCGCACCCCTGAGGGGCGCTTGAGCAGCAGGTTGCTTCTCAAGGCGCCTGTGCGAGGGTCCGGGCGCTGCGGGGGCGCGTCAAGGCCAAGCCGCGGCAGGCCGCGGTGCTGCGCAGCCTTGACCCGCCCCCGCAG
>JANNOT010000443.1:0-11272 GCA_031399375.1 Paraoceanicella sp. | reverse complement strand
CAAGAACATCACCGATTACGGTGCGTTCGTCGATCTGGGCGGCGTGGACGGGCTGCTGCACGTCACCGACATGGCCTGGCGCCGGGTCAACCACCCCTCCGAGATCCTCTCGATCGGCGAGACGGTGAAGGTCCAGGTCGTCAAGATCAACAAGGACACCCAGCGCATCAGCCTCGGCATGAAGCAGCTGATGACCGATCCCTGGGACAACGTGGCGGTCAAGTTCCCGATCGGCTCGCGCTGGACGGGCCGCGTGACCAACATCACCGATTACGGCGCCTTCGTGGAGCTGGAGGCGGGGGTCGAGGGCCTCGTCCACGTGTCCGAGATGTCCTGGACCAAGAAGAACGTCCATCCGGGCAAGATCGTCTCCACCTCCCAGGAGGTCGAGGTGATGGTGCTCGACGTGGACAGCTCCAAGCGCCGCGTCAGCCTGGGTCTGAAGCAGTGCCAGGGCAACCCGTGGGAGAATTTCCAGGCCGCGAACCCCACCGGCACCGAGGTCGAGGGCGAGATCAAGAACATCACCGAATTCGGCCTTTTCATCGGCCTCGATGGCGACATCGACGGGATGGTCCATCTCTCCGACCTCGACTGGAACCGCTCGGGCGAGGAGGCGATGAAGGACTTCAAGAAGGGCGACCTGGTCCGCGCCGCCGTGCTCGACGTCGATGTCGAGAAGGAGCGCATCTCGCTCGGCATCAAGCAGGTCGGCGGCGACCCGTTCGCCGATGCGACCTCGGGCGTGAAGCGCGGCGCGATCGTGACCGTCGTTGTCACGGCGATCGAAGAGGGCGGGATCGAGGTGGAGTATGACGGGATGAAGACCTTCATCCGCCGCTCCGATCTGGCCCGCGACCGCGCCGACCAGCGCCCCGAGCGCTTCGCCGTGGGTGACAAGATCGATGCGCGCGTGGTCAACATCGACAAGGCCACGCGCAAGCTCGGCCTGTCGATCAAGGCCCGCGAGATCGCCGAGGAGAAGGACGCGGTCGAGCAGTACGGCTCGTCCGACTCGGGCGCCTCGCTGGGCGATATCCTGGGTGCCGCGCTGAAGCAGCGCGGCAGCGAATAACCGCTTTCCGCCCTGTTGGGCCCCTGCGGCGCCCCCACCCCGGGGGCGCCGCCTCTGTTTCGCCACAACGCCTTGAAAAGCCCCGGTTTCTGGCCCATGCCCCGATTGACGCGCCGGGGGGGCCCGTGCCAACCTACCCCATATCAGGTGCTGGCACCGCAGAAGTGCCGCCGGGGGAAGGGTGTGACATGATCAAGTCCGAGCTGATCCAGAAGATCGCGGAGGAAAACCCGCATCTCTACCAGTCCGATGTGGAACGGATCGTCGGCACGATCTTTGACGAGATCACCAACGCGCTGGCCCGGGGCGAGCGGGTGGAACTGCGCGGCTTCGGTGCCTTTTCGGTCAAGCAGCGGGATGCAAGGGTGGGCCGGAACCCGCGGACGGGCGAATCGGTTGAGGTGGAGGAGAAGCGCGTTCCCTTCTTCAAAACCGGCAAGCTCCTGCGCGAGCGATTGAACGGGCCAGAACACGATGGGGCTGAAAATGGCGCCGACCCGAACTGACCGGCACGCGGGAGGATCCGCCCCATGAGATTTGTCCGTTACGTCATCCTCGCCGCATTCATGGTCGCCATCATCGTGCTCGCGGTGGCGAACAAGGACATCGTGAGCCTGCACCTGATGCCGCCGGGCCTTGCCACCATCTACCAGGCCGAACTCCAGCTGCCGCTGTTCATCGTGCTGCTCGCGACCCTCGTGGTCGGTGTGATGCTCGGCTACCTGCTGGAATGGGGCCGCGAGATGCGCCAGCGGCGCGAGGCGTCCGAGACCCGGCGCGAGATCGCGCGCCTGCGGGCCGAGCTTGACCGGCTGACCAGCAAGACCGGCGAGAAGAAGGACGATGTCCTCGCCCTCCTCGGCTAGGGTCCGCGTCAAGATCTGCGGGCTGCGCAGGCCGGACGACCTGGCCGCCGCCATTGCCGGGGGGGCGGCCTATGTGGGGTTCGTGTTCTTTCCGCCCTCGCCCCGCCATCTCGACCTCGCCGCCGGGGCCGCACTCGCGCGCGCCGTGCCGCCGGGCGTGGCGCGGGTGGCACTGGTGGTCGACCCGGACGACGCGATGCTCGATGCGCTGGTGGCGGCGGTCCCGCTCGACATGCTCCAGCTCCACGGGCACGAGCCGCCTGCGCGCGTCGCAGAGCTGCGCACGCGGCACGGGTTGCCGGTGATGAAGGCGGTGGGGGTGGCCGGGGTCGGGGACCTGGCCGCGCTCGATGCGTATGCGATGGTCGCGGATCAGCTCCTGATCGATGCGAAGCCGCCGACGGATGCTGTCCTGCCCGGGGGCAACGGGCTCGCCTTCGATTGGCGGCTGATCGCGGGGCGCCGCTGGACGCGGCCCTGGATGCTGGCGGGGGGCTTGCGGGCCGACACGCTGGCCGACGCGGTGCGTCTGACCGGGGCCGATCAGCTCGACGTCTCCTCGGGCGTCGAAACCGCGCCGGGGCACAAGGATCCGGCCCTCATCGCGGCATTTCTCGCGGCATCCGCGGCACTTTGACGATGATCGCACCGGCCGGTCCCCGGGCTGGGATCGGCCGGTGGCGGAGGACAACGGATCTTGCGGCCGCCTGGGGCCGGGGAGGCTTGCGAGCTCAGTTGGCCGGCAGCACCGTCACGTCGCGCAGGGCGCCCGGCAGGCCGGAGATCGCCCAGGACCCGGTGACCTTGCCGGTTTCCAGGCTGACCGTGTGAAGCATGTCGCCTGCGACCAGCCAGGCGGTGTTGGTGCCGTCGGCCGTGGTCTGGACGTCGAATGCATAGGTCGCGGCGGCGGGCACCCCGAGCTTGCCGACGGCCGCCAGCGTCCCGTCATTGGGCGACACCTGCTTGATCAGCGCGCCGATGGTCGCGTCGATGTCGTACATCCCGGTCTTCTCCGGCTTGCCATGGGCGTTGATATACGCGGCCGCGACGATTGCCGGGGCCTCGCCCGCATGCATGTCACCATCCTGGTATTTCAGATCGCCATCGACCGTCACCTTGCCGCTGTCCACATCGACGCGGTGGTTCGTGGTCCCGGTCATGAAGCGCAGCTTGTCGGCGGCCGGATTGAAATCGACGATCACCGGCGTCGCGCCGAGCGGCAGCATCTGGCTCATCATGGATTTCTGCGTGGCCCGGCCCGTGGCGGGGTCGATCACCACGATCGTGCCGTCGACGGTGACGCCGATGACTTCGCCCGTGGCGGGCCGGTAGTCGATCCCGAGCAGGCTGTCGACGCCGCGTACCGGCATCGTGCGCGTGACCGTGGGCGAGGCGGTGTCGAAGGCGACGAGCGTGTTGTCGCCCACAAGGCCGAGCGCGGGCGCGGCCTCGGCGGCCTGTCCGGCAAGCAGGGTGGCCGCGAGGGCGAGCGAGATGTGGCGCATGGGGATCTCCCTTAACGTGACGATGTCCGGGGGCCTTCAAGCACGGGTTGTGCCTGGCCCATGTTGATACAACACCCCGGCCATTCCCAACGGATGCAGCCCATGCGTATTTTCACGCATCATCCGCCGGTTGCATCCACGGTGCGCCCGGGGGTGTCCCTCAACCATGACCCAGACGGCTTTCCCCCCCTGTCGCCCGGCCCGGACCGAAGGATGGACGGCACCCGTGGGGGTGCCCGCAGCCGTCTTGCCTCTGCCCGGCTGCACGGGTAAGGATTTTGCCCGGGCGGGAGCGTATGGATCTTCCCCGTCGGACCGTCGGCGTTCCGCCCGGGCCGGTGCAGCCCGGAAGATGACCCGGAGCGTTTCCATGTTCGATCACGCCGATGCGCTCTTGCGCTGTGCACGGGGCGAAAAGCCCGCCTTGCGCGCGCTCTATCAGGAGGAGGCGGGGCGCCTGATCGGGGTAACCCTGCGGATCCTGCGCCGCCGCGACCTTGCCGAGGAGGCGGTCCAGGACGCCTTCGTGCAGATCTGGCGCAAGGCGGGGCAGTTCGATCCCGCCCGCGGGTCGGCGAGGGGCTGGGTCTATGCCATTGCCCGCAACCGTGCGCTCAACATCCTGCGGGATTCGGGACGCGAGGATTTGGTGGCCTCCGAGGACCTTGACGCGCTGCGCGAGGCGGACCCGGTGGAATCCGCCTGGTCGGGGCTTGACCATGCAAGCCGGCTGCGCGGCTGTCTGGAGGCGCTGGACGAGCAGAAGCGCCGATGCGTTCTGATGGCCCACGTCCTGGGCTGCACCCATGGAGAGATCGCCGGGCGCCTCGGCGCCCCGCTCGGTACCGTCAAGGCGTGGGTGCGGCGCGGACTGATCGCGCTCAGGGAGTGTCTGGGATGAGCGGCGCCGAGGGATCGCAGGACCGTAGCACGCTGGCCGAAGAATACGTCCTCGGGCTGCTCGACGATGCCGAGGCGGCCTCGGTCGCCGCGCGCCTGCCGCGCGATGCGGCACTGGCCGCCTCCGTCGCGGCGGCCGAGGACCGGTTCGCCGAATTGTCCTACACCGCCCCCGATCTCGGCGCCCCCGATGCGCTCTGGCGCCGGATCGAGGCCGAGGCCGCGATCCCCGTGCCCGGCGCACCGGCTGCCCGCGCCCCGGCACAGCCCCCGATGCGCGCCACGCCGCCCCGCGCGGCCGCCCGCACCTTCCGCACCGCTGCCCTCGCGGGTCTCGCCGCGTCGGTTCTGCTCGGCGCCGGCCTGGTCTGGCAGCTTCTGCGCGCCGCGCCGCCCCAGATGGTGGCCGTGCTCCTGAGCGCCGAGGGCCAGCCGCTCGTGATGGTCGAGGCCTATGGCGACGACAGCGCCCGGGTCGTCATGCTGACCGATGTCGCGCTGCCCGCGGGCCAGGCGCTGCAGCTCTGGACCAAGCCCGATCCCGCCGGGCCCCCCGTCTCGCTCGGCGTTCTGCCGGGCCTCGACAGTGTGACCGTGCGCGGCCCCGACCTGCCCGCGCCCCAGTCCGACCAGCTCTACGAGATCACCTTCGAGCAGGCGGGCGGCTCGCCCACCGGGCTGCCCACCGGCCCCATCCTCGGCAAGGGCTTCGCCCGCGCCCCGCGCTGAGGCGACCGCCCCGCAGAGGCGCCGGGTCTTTGGTGGCCCGACCCCCCTTTCCCTATCGACGCGTCCGCGTGCGGGGGGTAAATGATGCGGTTCCCGAGCACCCGAGGTGACCCATGGCCCATGACCTGCCCAATTCGCTGCGCACCGGCCCGGACGAGCGTGGCCGCTTCGGGCAGTTCGGCGGGCGGTTCGTGTCCGAGACGCTGATGCCGCTGATCCTCGATCTCGAGGCGCGCTACGAGCATGCCAAGACCGATCCGACCTTCTGGGCCGAGATGCAGGATCTCTGGACCCATTATGTCGGCCGCCCCAGCCCGCTCTACTTCGCCGAACGCCTGACCGAGCGCTTCGGGGGCGCAAAGATCTACCTCAAGCGCGACGAGCTCAACCACACCGGCGCGCACAAGATCAACAACGTGCTGGGCCAGATCCTGCTCGCCCGCCGCATGGGCAAGACCCGGATCATCGCCGAGACCGGCGCAGGCCAGCACGGTGTGGCGACCGCCACGGTCTGCGCCCGCTTTGGATTGAAGTGCATCGTCTACATGGGTGCCACCGACGTGGCCCGCCAGCGGCCCAACGTGTTCCGCATGAAGCTTTTGGGTGCCGAGGTCATCCCCGTCACGTCCGGCCGCGCCACGCTGAAGGACGCTATGAACGAGGCGCTGCGCGACTGGGTGACCAATGTGCGCGACACGTTCTACTGCATCGGCACCGTCGCGGGCCCCCACCCCTACCCGGCCATGGTCCGCGATTTCCAGTCGATCATCGGCAAGGAAACCCGCGAGCAGATGATGGCGCGCGAGGGGCGCCTGCCCGACAGCCTGGTCGCCTGCATCGGCGGGGGATCGAACGCCATGGGGCTGTTCCACCCGTTCCTCGACGATACGGACGTGCGCATCATCGGGGTCGAGGCCGGGGGGCACGGGGTGGACGACCGGATGGAGCATGCCGCGTCCCTCACCGGCGGGCGCCCGGGCGTGCTGCACGGGAACCGGACCTACCTCCTCCAGGACGCCGATGGCCAGATCCTCGAGGGGCACTCGATCTCGGCCGGGCTCGATTATCCCGGGATCGGGCCGGAGCATGCCTGGTTGCACGATCTGGGCCGGGTGGAATACGTCTCCGTCACCGATGACGAGGCTCTGGCGGCGTTCCAGCTCTGCTGCCAGACCGAGGGGATCATTCCGGCGCTGGAACCGGCCCATGCGCTCGCGCATGTGGCCAAGATCGCGCCCGACCTGCCCGGGGATCACCTGATGGTGATGAACATGTGCGGGCGCGGCGACAAGGACATCTTCACCGTCGCCGACGCGCTCGGGCAGGAGATGTAGGCCCCGCGGCCCCCCGGGGGCCGGGGATTTCGCCTGCGGTCGGGTGGTCCGGCCGGGGCAGACCGGGACCGCGAGAGGGCGGCCCGCAGACAAGGGACACGTTACGTCATGTCTACGTTCCAGATCGGGGACCTCGTCGTCCTCACGGCCGGGTCCATGCGGATGGCCGTCGAAGCGGTGGAGGGCGAGGTTGTCTCGACCCTCTGGTGTCACGAAGGCCGCATCGGCCGCGACAGCTTCAACGAGAAGCTCCTGAAGAAATTCGAGTTCCGCGAGGATGCGCCCGCCGCGGCCCCCGCCCCGAGCCACGCCCGCCCCTACGGCGGCCCGCGTGAGGGTGGCGCGAAGCGCTACGAGGGCGGCGGAGGCGGTTACCGTGGCAACAAGCCCGAGGGCGAAGGTGGCGGCTACCGGGGCAAGCCTGAGGGCGGGTTCCGTCCCAAGCCCGAAGGCGGCTATCGCCCGCGCCCCGAGGGTGGTGACGACAAGCCTCGGCCGAAAACCGGCTGGGATGGCAAGCCGCGCGAGAAGAAGTATTTCCGCAAGGAAGATTGAGGGTGGCGCGCGCCCCGTTTGCCGACCGGCGGGGCGTGGCGCATCGGGGGATCTAGGCGCAGATGACGCGTATCGACGACACCTTCGCGCGCCTGAGGGCGCAGGGGAAGAAAGCCTTCGTGACCTATGTCATGGCGGGGGACCCGGATTTCGACACCTCGCTGGCGCTGGTCCGTGGGCTGCCCGCGGCGGGGGTGGACATCATCGAGCTCGGCCTGCCCTTCACCGACCCTATGGCCGACGGGCCGACGATCCAGCATTCCGGGACCCGGGCGCTCGATGGGGGCATGACGTTGGCGCGGACACTGGAGCTTGCCCGCGCGTTCCGGGCGGGGGACGCGGCGACGCCGCTGGTGCTGATGGGCTACTACAACCCGATCTATTCCATGGGCGTTCCCGCCTTCCTGACCGCGGCGAAGGCGGCGGGGATTGACGGGCTGATCGTCGTGGACCTGCCGCCCGAGGAGGATGAGGAGCTCTGCCTGCCCGCCCGGGCGGCCGGCCTCGACTTCATCCGCCTCGCGACCCCCACCACCGACGACCGGCGGCTGCCCAAGGTGCTGACGAACACGTCCGGCTTCGTCTACTATGTCTCGATTACCGGGATCACCGGTGCAGCCGCGCCCGAGGCGACCGATGTCGCGCCCGACGTCGCGCGGATCAAGGCGGCGACCACGCTTCCGGTCATCGTGGGCTTCGGCATCCGCACGCCCGAGGCGGCGGAGGCGATCGCGCGGGTCGCGGATGGTGCTGTCGTGGGATCGGCCATCGTGGCCGAGATCGCGAAGGGGCGGCCGACCGAGGACGTGCTCGCTTTCGTCCGGAGCCTTGCCGAGGGCGCACACCGGGCCTAGCCGATCGGGGCGAAGCCCGCGATGTCCATCGCCACCACATCGCGCAGGAGCGCGATCATCCCTGCCGCCGCATGGGCCGCCGTCGCGGCCCCCTTGGCAGCCGTGGCGAGATGCGCCTCGCCCACGGTACCCGTGGGGTTCAGGTCGACCGCGACCCAGCCATAGGCAGCGGCCCCGGTCGGGCGCAGGTGGGCGAAATTGTCCATCCCCTCGGCGGTGGAGCGGAAATCCGCCGCCGCCGCCATCTCCACCAGTTCCGGCCGGAAATGCAGCATCAGCGAGGTCTCGAGGTCCCCGCCATGGATGCCGAAGGCACGCTCGCGCAGGGAATACATCCCCTCGGGCGACCCGAAGGCCCCCCACTGCACCTTGACCGCCAGCATCCCTGCCTGCACCCGCAGCTCCCGCGCCACGATCCCGATCAGGTCGAGGTTCCCGCCATGGGAGTTCACGATGACGATCTTTCGAACCCCCGCCCGGGCCACGGACAGCCCGATTTCCACCCAGGCCCGCAGCGCCGTCTCGGCCGAGAGCGTCAGCGTGCCGGGATAGGCGAGGTGCTCGTTCGACTTCCCCACCGCCTGCACCGGCAGGATGCGGATGTCGAGATGCTCGGGGCAGAGCGCGCAGAGGGTGCGGAGCATCCCAAGATTGATTTCGGTATCAACCCCCACCGGCAGATGCGGCCCGTGCTGCTCGATCGCGGCCGTGGGCAGGATCGCCACGGTCCGCGCGGGGTCGATGCCCGCGAACTCCGTCGTGCGGTAGTCAGCCCAGTGCAGGCGGCGCATCGGTTTGTCCCTCTGCCCGTGCCCCGCCGATCAGCCGGCGGGCGCTGCGGGCCACGGCGGCGAGATGCCTCGCCCGGCTTTCGGGCGTGGAGCGGTCCATGCCGTAATGGGCAAGGAACGCCGTGCGCACCCCGCGCGCGCAGAGCACCCGGACCCCGCGCATCAGGAGCCGCTTGCCCGGCGCGCCGATCAGCTGCGTCAGCCCCCAGGATGCCCCGCAGGTGGTGAACACGCCGAGCCGCGTGACATGGGTCAGGGTCGGCGCGATGTTGCGGCCTGATTGCAGCGAGAACGCGACCTCGGGCAGGAACACCCGGTCGAGCCAGCCCTTGAGCATCGCGGGCAGCCCGTACCACCAGGTCGGGTAGACGAAGATCAGCGTGTCCGCCCGCTTCAGCGCCGCGACATGGGCGGCGACGGGGGCGATGTTGGCGGGGTAGCTCGCGTACCCCTCCCATTCGTCGCGGGTCAGGACGGGTTGGAACCCCTCGGCGTAAAGGTCGATGACCGTGGTTTCGACCCCCGCGGCGGAGAGCTCCGTCAGCACCGTGTCGCGCACCTCGGCGGTGTAGCCCCGCGGGCTGGGGTGGCAGTAGACGACCAGGGCAGGCATTCAGAACCGCTCCATCTCGTGACCGATCCGGGCGAGAAATGCCGCCCGGCGCGCATCATCCGCCCGGTTCATGTCATAGAGCGCGAGATAGCGGAAGCGGGCGCTTGGGTGGATCACGTAGCGCAGCGCCCGCCCCACCACATGCCGCGGCGGATCGCCCGCCAGGATCGCCCGCAGCCGGCTGCCGCCATAGGTCGTCACGGCGGTGAGGCGGTGGATGTTGGTCAGCGCCCGCGTAACCCGCCCGTTTGCCAGGGTGAACGAGACGCCCGGCAGGAACACCCGGTCGAAATACCCCTTCAGGATCGCGGGAAAGCCGAAGTTCCAGACCGGGAACACCAGCACCAGTGCATCCGCCGCCCGAAGCCGTTCGACATAGGGCGCGACGGGGCCGAGATTGGCAGGGACCTGGTGGTAGCCCCGCCGCTCCTCGGCCGTCAGCACCGGCGAGAAGCCGTCGGCGTAGAGGTCCAGGTCATCCACCTCCCACCCCCGCGCCGCCAGCCGGTCGGTGACGGTCGCATGGAGCGCCGCTGAGAAGCTCTCGGGCAGGGGATGGGCGAAGATCACGTGGGCGCGCACGGCTACTGCGCCGCGCGCAGCCCGGGATAGGCGTACATCCGGGCGTAGTCCCAGTGGGGATCGTCCCAGGTGATCATCTTGCCGGGGTTCAGGAGGCCCTTGGGGTCAGCCTCGCGCTTGAAGGCCAGTTGCATGGCATCGACGGATTGCCGCCCCCCTTCCTCCAGCGTGTAGCGGTGGGGGTTGAAGATCATGCAGCCCAGGTCCTCGTGGATGCGGATGATCTCGTCGAGCCGCGCCTCGCTGGTGAAGCGCACCAGCGGGAGGCCCGCATACATGACGCGGCCATTGGCGCGCATCGCCTCGAGATGCAGCGGCACCTCGTCGCCGAAGATGCGCCGGACCTCGGCGATCTTGGCCAGGTGGTCGGGGTCGCCGTAGCGGACCTGCAGGTAGGTGATGGTCGGATCGACCTTCAGCGCGCGCAGCGTGGTGTGGTTCCAGCCGTATTCGAAGATCTTGCCCGGGCCCCGCTCGCCCGCGAACGTGTCGGAGCTGTACGTAATCTCCGCCCCGTTCCAGCGGGCGGTGAAGGTCAGGAACGGCTCCATCGCGTGCGGCGCGATCATCAGGAGGAGAATGCTCTGCCCGTCCCTGACCATGCCCTTCATCCGCGGGAAATACTGCTGGGGCACCGGGGCGGCGATGGGGGTCACGAGCTTCACGAGGATCCCGTCCTCGTTGGCCAGTGCATCGCCATAGGTGCCGGCGTCCATGAAATCGTCGAAGCCCACGACGACGTCCACCCAGTCATAGGCGGGGGCAAGCGGCAGCTCGAGCTCGGTGATGATGCCGTTGGTGCCGTAGGCGTGGGAGACGCGGGCAAGCTCCTCGCCCCGGAACTCCAGCACCCTCGGCTCGGCCTCCATCGTCACGACGCGCAGGCGGAGGATGTTGCCTAGGTCGCGCAAGGACCCCCAGCGCACCGAGCCGATCCCGCCCGAGCCCCCGGCGATGAACCCACCCACCGTCGCCGTGGCCCAGGTGGAGGAGAACATGCGGATCTCCTGTCCCGTGGCGTTCGCGGCCTCGTCGAGGTCCTTGAGCAGGCAGCCCGGCTCCACGACCACCCGCCCGGGGTGGATGGCGCGCACCGCCGTCATGTGGCGCAGGTGCAGGATGCAGCCGCCCGACAGCGGCATGGCCTGGCCGTAGTTGCCTGTGCCCGCGCCCCGGGTGGTCACCGGCACGTCACGGGCGTGGCAGACCCGCAGGACCTCGATCACCTCGGCCTCGGACCGGGGTGAGACGACGAAATCCGCGGTCACGTGGTCGAGCGCTGCCTTGAGCACGGGCGAATACCAGAAGAAGTCCCGGCTCTTGGCCTTGACCGAGACCGGGTTGTCATCGAGGTCGAGATGGGCGAGCGCCGCGCGCGCCGCGGCGATGTCGGGGGTCATGGCAGCTCCATCAGCTCGTCAAGCTCGGCATAATCGGGCAGGGTCCGGTCGATCGCACGGCCCGC
>JANNOT010000330.1:0-7252 GCA_031399375.1 Paraoceanicella sp. | reverse complement strand
GCGCGCGACTGCAGCTTCGGGTGCAGCGGGGTCGCATCGGAGCCCGGGGCCGCGAGCCCCGCCAGATCCCCCTTCACGTCCGCGACGAAGACCGGGACCCCGGCGGCCGAAAACCCCTCGGCGAGGACCTGGAGCGTTACGGTCTTTCCCGTCCCCGTCGCCCCCGCGATCAGCCCGTGGCGGTTGCCCTGGCCGAGCAGCAGGTGCTGCGCCGCCCGCCGATCCGCGCCACCGCCGCCCACGAAGATGCCGTCCGCCATGCCTGTCCCCCGCCCCCTGGTGCCCCGCGCCACGCGTCAGCCGCGCAAGCAGGCCACAATACTTTGTTAATCATGTGGTGCCATTGTCTGTCGTGCCGGGGCTTCCTTCCAGTTGGCCCGGCACTTCCTCCCTGTCGAACTGGCCGCGCCATTGGCGCGGCTTTTTTTCCGCGCCGGGCACGGGAAAGTTTGCGAATCGTGATCGGCCGCACATGCGCAAGACATTGACGCGGGTGGCGAATCTCCATAGCGTCACTGTCAGACGATCGGCCAGTCCGACAGGGAAAACAAAGCAAAGGGTGCCCTCGTGGCACCCTTTGAACATCCGGGATTGCAGGGTCCGCGTGCCCGCTCGTGGGGCCCACGGTTGACTTGCAGTCCCGATCCTGACACCCATGGCGCGCCGCGCAGGCGACCCCGCGAGCGGGGCAGACCGTGGCGGCGCGCCCCTTTTCGGTTTCGCAGTGGAAAGCCCGTATCCGATGATCTTCCGCCTTATCCCGCTCCTCGCCGCCGCGCTTGTCGCCCTCGCCCCGGCAGCCTGGGCGCAGACCGAAACCGCGCCGGCCGACACTGCGCCGCCCGCTGCCACCCCCGCGCCCGACGCCGCCCCCCCTGCCGAGGGCGCACCCGCGACCGACGCGCCTGCCGCGGACGGGACCCCCAACCCCGACTTCCCGGTCGCCGCCCAGGAACAGCCCCGCGAGACGGTCAAGGGCACGTTCGAGGACTGGCAGGTCCGCTGCTCGACCCGCGAGCCCGAAAAATGCTTTCTCTACCAGGTCGTCTCGGATGATCAGAAGCAGGCGATCGCGGAATTCACCATGATCGCCCTGCCCGAGGGCAGCCAGGCCGCCGCAGGGGCGACGCTCGTCACCCCGCTCGGCGTTCTGCTCGGCAAGGGCGTGTCGCTCACGATCGATAACGCACAGCCGCTCGGCTACCCGTATCTTTACTGCGCGCAGAGCGGGTGCTTTGCCCGGCTCGGACTGACCGCCGCGACCATCACCCGGATGAAACGGGGCAATGTCGCGAAGCTGACGATCTTCGGTGTGAATGCGCCGGAGAAAGCGGTGATCGGCAACCTGTCACTGAAGGGATTCACGGCGGCGATGAAGGAGATCGGGGGCTGACGGCCCCCGTGCCTAACCCGCACGCAGCGCGAGCACCGCGTTCAGGCCGCCGAAGGCAAAGGCGTTCGACAGCACCGCCCCAACCCGCGCCTCGCGCGCCACGTTCGGGACCACGTCGAGATCGCAGTCTGGATCGGCTTCCTCGAAATTGATCGTGGGGGCGATCACCCCCTCGCCGAGCGCGAGCAGGACCGCGAGGAGTTCGACCGCCCCGGTTCCCCCGATCAGGTGCCCGTGCATCGACTTGGTCGAGGAAATCATCAGCCGGTCGGCCTGGGGCCCGAAGGCCTGGCGCACGGCCGCACATTCCGTCCGGTCGTTGGCCGCCGTGCCCGTGCCATGGGCATTGATGTAGCCGACCTCGTCGGGGTTCATCCGCGCGTCCTCCAGCGCACCCAGCATCGCGCGGGCGGCGCCATCGGCGCTTGGCATCACGATGTCCGAGGCGTCCGAGGTCATGGCGAATCCCGCAATCTCGGCCAGGATCGGCGCGCCGCGCGCCAGCGCCCGCTCGCGCTCCTCGATCACGAACACTGCCGCCCCCTCGCCCTGGACCATCCCGTTGCGGGTTTTCGAGAACGGGCGGCAGGCGTCCTTGGACATGACGCGCAGCCCCTCCCACGCCTTGATCCCGCCGAAGACCAGCATGCTTTCCGTGCCGCCCGTCAGCATCACGTCGGTCGCGCCCGAGCGGATCAGGTGAAACGCCTGGCCGATCGCATGGTTGGACGACGAACAGGCCGTTGCGACGCAGTAGGTCGGCCCCTTCAGCCCGTAGGCCATGGAGATCTGGCTGGCGGCAGCATTGTTCATCAGGCGCGGGATGATGAAGGGGTGGACGCGGTTCTTGCCCTCCTCATAGACGGACCGGTAATTTTCGTCCTGGGTATGGAGCCCGCCCCCCGCGGTGCCGATGATGGCACCCGCGCGCAGCCCGACCGCCTCGGTGATCTCGATCCCGGACTGCGCCACCGCCTGGCGGGCGGCGAGCAGCGCAAACTGGGTGAACTTGTCGTAGAGCGCCAGCTCCGAGCGATTGAAATGCGCTTCCTCGTCATAGCCGCGGATCTGGCCGCCGATGCGGATCGAGAGACGCTCGACATCGCGGAACTCGAGCGGGCCGATGCCGCACACCCCCTCGCGCATTGCGCGCCAGGTGGCGGGCACGTCGAGGCCAAGCGCATTCACGGTGCCCGCACCGGTGATCACCACGCGTCTCATGTCCGGGTCAGCCCTGCTTGGCCGCAATCAGCGCCTTGACCGCATCCACCATGGACTGGACGTTCGAGATGTCGAACTCCGATTGGGTGGGGTCGTTGGCATTGAAGGGAATGGAAATATCGAACGCCTCCTCGATCGCGAACACCGCTTCGACGAGACCGAGGGAATCGATGCCGAGGTCCTCGAGCGTCGCATCGAGGCTGACCTGATCGGGCTCGAGGACGGCCTGCTCGGCGATGATCCCGACGATTTTCGCAGTGACGTCGTCCATGCTCGCCGCTCTCCCCCTAGGCGGCCCTGCCTTAACCGGTCGGGTCGGAATTGGAAACCGGTTTTTCGGGCGCCCGCGGCAGGGCGTCGAGCCTGCGGGCAAGCTCCGGCAGGCGCCGCTGGAGCATGATCGCCTCGACGGCGCGGTCCCTCGGCTGGGCGGGGATGCCCATCATCACCGATCGGGCAGGGACGTTGGTGGCCACCAGCGAGCCCGCCGCGACCAGCACGTCGGACCCGATGCGCAGGTGATCGGCAACCCCGACCTTGCCCCCCAGGACCACGCGGTCACCGATCGCGGCGCTGCCCGCGATGCCGACCTGGCCGCAGAGCAGGCACATGGCGCCCACGGTCACGTTGTGGCCGATCTGGACCAGGTTGTCGATCTTGGTCCCCGGGCCGATGACGGTGTCGGCGATGGTGCCGCGGTCAATGCAGGTGCCTGCCCCCACCTCCACATCGTCGCCGATGCGCACCGACCCGATCGAGGCGATGCGCGCGAAGCCGGTCGCGCGGGTGGCGTCGGTCACCCGGCCGGTCGCCTTGGCCTCCTCCACTGCGCCGCGCCCGGGCGTCACGAAGGAAAACCCGTCCGCGCCGATCACCGCGTTCGGTTGGGCGATGAACCGGTCGCCGATGTGCACGCGCCGGGCGATCCGCACGCCGTGAAGGATCAGGGCGTCCGCCCCGATCTCCACCCCCTCGGCGATGCTGACATGGCCAAAGATCCGCGCCCGCGGGCCGATCACCGCACCCCGGCCGATGGTGACGAAGGCGCCGATGGACGCGTCCGCACCGATTTCGGCCGTGGGATGCACGATGGCAGAGGGGTGCATGCCGGGATCGAGGTCGTGGGGAACGTCGAAGGCTGCCGTGATTCCGGCCATGGCATACCGCGGCCGGGGCACGAAGATCGCGGCGGCAAACCCCAGCGCGCGCCAATCGGCCCCGGGCCAGAGCACCGCGACCCTGGCGGGGCAGTCCGTCAGCCCACGGGCGAATTTCGGCTCCATCGCCACGACCACGTCATCGGGCCCGGCATCGGCCGGTGCGGCCGGACGGCGGACGGGGCGCGATCCGTCCCCCTCCAGCACTGCGCCGAGCGCCGCGGCAAGTGCTGCCGCCGTCATGGCGTCATCCATCAGCGGTAGACCGTCACCCCGGCCGCCTCGAGCCCGGCAAGCACCGCCGCATCGCGCCCGTAGACATCGTTACGGAACTGGAGCGTACCCGCACGGTCGATGAAAGCGGTCCGGTAGGTCAGATAGACCCGGACGGGCCGCTCGAGATTGACCCGCCGCTCGGTCCCCCGGGCAAGCCACGCGTCAAAGGCCGCGACGGGGTCCGCGACCTGTCCCGCCAGCAGCGCATGGGCAAGCTCGAAGGGCTTTTGCACCCGAACGCAGCCATGGCTGAAGGCCCGCGCATCCCGCTCGAACAGCCGCTTTTGCGGCGTATCGTGCAGATAGATCGCGTACTGGTTGGGAAACATGAACTTGACCCGCCCCAGCGCATTCCCGTCGCCCGGGTCCTGCTTCACGCGGAACGGGAAATTTCCCCGGCTATACCCCGAGAAATCGGTCGGAACCGCATCGCCGCCGGTGGGGACCAGCCGCATCCCCTTTTTCTCCAGGTACTGGGGATCCTCCTGGAGCGCGGGGAGGATCTCGTCGCGCGCGATAGACGTGGGGACATGCCAGGTCGGATTCACGACCATGTGGTCCATCAGCTCGGTGAACTCCGGCGTCCGCGTCGCAGGCGCACCCACGACCACGCGGCTTTCGAGCAGGACCTGCGTCCCCTCCATCAGCACCATGCTGTAATCGGCCTGGTTCACCACGATATAGCGCTCGGCCGGGTCGAGGTGCAGCCAGCGCATCCGCTCGAGCGCGACGAGGACCTGGCCATGCCTGTCACGGGCCGACGCGTTGATGGCCACCAGGGTCTGGGGCCCGACCACGCCGTCGGCATTCAGCCCATTGCGCGCCTGAAACCGCTTGACCGCGTCGACCAGCCCCGCGTCGAAGACGAGCGGATCGCCATCGGCCGGGGCGGCCGTTGCCGCGTTCGCCGCACCCGCGGGCGTCCGCAGTGCGGGTACCGCGCCCAGATCGCCGAGCGACAGCAGCCGCTCGCGCAGCGCCAGCACCCGCGGCCCCCGCTCGCCCGGCCGCAGCGTCGGCCCGGCTGGCACGGCCGCGACCGTGCTTTCCTGTCGGACGATCTCGGCG
Source organism: Paraoceanicella sp. (assembly GCA_031399375.1). GTDB lineage: Bacteria > Pseudomonadota > Alphaproteobacteria > Rhodobacterales > Rhodobacteraceae > Paroceanicella. The sequence goes on along the minus strand of JANNOT010000330.1, from coordinate 2,137 downwards.
AGCCGCGCGAGTTCCGCGCGCATCCGCGCGTAATCCGGCGCGGCGGGCAGCAGCGCATCGAGGTCGGGCAGCGCCGAACCCAGATGGGCCATCAGGGCCGCCGGGGCAGGCCGCGCAGGAAAGACGTGGATGTCGGGGTCCACCCGCGACGGTCGCAGGATGCCCGTCGCCAGATCGTCCGCATGGCGAAGATAGGCGCGCATGAGCGCCGCCTCACCCTCTGGCCCGCCTGCGAGCGCGCGTGTCAGGGCCGGGATGTCGAAGCGGTCGGCGGGCAGGCCATGGGTCGGCGCCGCAGCCAGGGCACCCAGCAGCGCGCGCCCCGCCGCAGCGTCGCCCATCGTCCAGTACGGCGCCTCGGCCCGCGCGGCATAGAACGCCTCGACATCCGGCTCCGTCAGACCCTGCGCGCGCAGGGCCACGCCGATCGGCCCGCCCGGTGGGGCGAGGGGCTGCGGTCTCGGCGCGGGCGGCACCTCTGCCTCCACCACAGGCGGAAGGGCATCCGGCACGCCGGGATCGAGACCGGTATCCTCGACCGCTGCGACCGGCGGTGCAGCGGGCGCCGCGTCCTGCGCCAGAATCGCCGCGCAGCCTATCCCGGCCATGAGCGCCGACAGGCCTATCGTTTGGAAAAACCGACCCACCTGCAACATTGTTGTATCCCTGCAACAAATTTTCAGCCCGGGGTCGAGATTACCGGGAACAACCCGGGAATGCGACCGATGGAGGCACGGTTCGGCAAGTTTTCGCCCAACCGTGTGAATTCCGCCGCAGATCGGCGGATATCCGCCGATGCCATGGCAACGAAGCGGCAACGCCTTGCTAACGAGTGGTTAACCTTGAGTTGTCAACCTGTGATCTACCACACAGCTCGCTGATTTGTTGAGATAAATCTGCAACTTGGAGGGTAAATGGCTTTGTGGGATAGTCCCGGCAGAGGGCTAGCGAATTATCCGCGCACCAGACAGCGGAAGTCGGAACGAGGTACAGGTGAACCACAACAACACGACGCCGACCGCGGTGACGCGGCGAGGCCTGCTGGGCGCCTTCGCGGGGCTGATGGCGGTGGCGGCTGCCCCCGTCTTGGCCAAGGCGCCCGGGCTCCTGCGCGGGGCGGGCGACATCCGCCGCATCCGCATGTACAGCCAGCGCACCGGCGAACAGATCGACACGATCTACTGGATCGAGGGCGACTACATCCCCGAGGTGATGAGCGAGATCAGTTTCTTCATGCGCGACTGGCGCCAGAACGAGCTCAAACCCTTCGACCCCCGCACCGTGGATGTCATGGCGGCAAGCCTCGCCCTGATGGATACGACCGAACCCTACCAGGTGATCTCGGGCTTCCGCAGCAAGGCCACCAACGACATGCTGCGCAAGCGGAGCCGGGGCGTCGCCTCGAACTCCTACCACACCAAGGGCATGGCCGCGGACATGCGCCTGCGGTCGCGCTCGGTGCGCCAGATGTACGCGGCGGCCATGTCGTGCAATGCGGGCGGGGTCGGGCGGTATACCCGGTCGAATTTCGTCCACATGGATTGCGGGCCCGTCCGCAGCTGGGGCCGCTGAGGCGCCCGTTCAGGGACGGATGGTTCCGTCCCCCTCGACAAGATATTTGAAACTGGTCAGTTGCGCGGCCCCGACCGGGCCGCGGGCGTGCAGTTTGCCCGTCGCGATGCCGATTTCGGCACCCATGCCGAATTCTGAACCATCGGCGAATTGGGTCGAGGCGTTGCGCATCAGGATCGCGCTGTCGAGCCGGGCGAAGAACCGCTCGGCCGCCGCATCATCCTCGGTCAGGATGCAATCGGTGTGCTGGCTGCCGTAGCGGCGGATATGGGCTATGGCCTCGTCCACCCCGTCCACCAGTTTCGCCGCGATAGTCCGGTCGAGGAACTCGCGGCCGAAATCCTCGGGGCTCGCGGGGACCGTGCCGGGGATCTTCTGCAACTCGCCCTCCGCGCGCACCTCTACCCCCGCTTCAATCAGGTCGGCGATCATCGGCGCACCGTGCTGGGTATAGAACCGCCAGTCGATCAGCAGGCATTCCGCCGCGCCGCAGATGCCGGTGCGCCGGGTCTTGGCGTTCAGCACCACCGCCCGCGCCTTTTCCAGATCCGCGCGGCGATCGACA
>JANNOT010000328.1:0-6440 GCA_031399375.1 Paraoceanicella sp. | reverse complement strand
GAGGGGCAGGGCCAAGTCCACCGCCGACGCCGGGACAGGGCCGGGTGCGAAGACGGGCGCGGCGGCGGGCGGCGTGACAGGGGCGGGCGCCACGGCGCGCGCGCGGACAGCGGCGGGCGCGGTGCGGCTCAGGCAACCGCGCCCCGGGCGAGCGCCGCATCAAGCTCGGCCAGGTCGGGCAGGGCTGCAATGGCACCCGCGCGTCCGACCGCGAGCGCGCCCGCGGCGGTCGCCCGGCGCAGCGCGGCGGCGGGGGGCGCGCCGCGGAGCCAGGCGGCGACGAAGGCACCCAGAAAGGCATCGCCCGCCCCCACCGTATCCACCACGGCCACGGGCCAGGACGGGGCGGCGGCGCTCTGGCCCCCATAGCAGGCCGCGGCACCGTCGGCGCCGAAGGTGATGGCGGCGGCGGGCACGCCGGTGCGGCGCATCAGCGCCTCCAGCGCCGCGTCGGGGGCGCGCGCATCGGGACGGCGGCCGATGAGCACCGCGACCTCGGCCGCGTTGGCGACCAGGAGGCCGGTGGCCGCGCGCAGGCTGGCGGGCAGGCCGTCCCAATCGGTGGGCGGGGCGGTGTTGAGCACGACCGGCACGCCCGCCGCCGCGGCGATCTCGGCCGCGCGGGCCGACAGCGCGGGCGGAACCTCGAGCTGGAGCACGAGCGCCTGCGCCGCCGCGATGGCCGGGCCCGCCGCCTCGATCGCATCGAGGCCGAGCCGCCCGGCGGCGCCCGGGTCGATGACCGAGAAGTACTCGCCCCCCGCGGTGATCACGGTGCTCGCCCCGGTGGCGGCCCCGGCGTGGCGCACGATATGGGTCGGATCGACCCCGAACGCCACCATGGCCGCGGCCAGCGTGTCGCCGAACTGGTCGCGGCCGAGCTGGGTGATCAGCGCCACCCGCAGGCCGAGCCGGGCCATCTGCACGGCCTGCGCCGCACCCTTTCCGCCCGGGGCCATGGCAAAGCGGCCGAGGACCGAGGCGCCCTTGCCCGGCAGGTGCGCGGCGGTCCCGATCAGGTCCATGTGCAGGCTGCCCAGCACCACGACCGAGGGTGGCGGGATCCCTCGGTCAGACATCGGACCCGCCAAGGGCGAGCGCCTGGATCATCCGCCCCGCCGCCACCCCGTCCTGCGCCGCCCGGATCCGGGCGAGGCGCGCCGCGGGCAGCCGGTCGAGAAGGGCGGTCATCCGGGCGATGGTCGCCACGTTCGCCGCGCATTCCGCGGCCGGGTCCGCCCGGTCGGGAAACGTGTCAAAGTAAAGCGTACCCTGCCAGTCCGCCTGCCGCAGCTCCCACATCAGCTCCAGGAGATGCCAGGGGTGGACCGATCCCACCGGCAGCCCGTCATCGGCGGGGCCGTAGCCGTCATTGAGATGCACGCCGAAGAGCTTGCCCCGCGCAAGCGCCGCGGCTGCCGCCTGGGCCGGGTTTTCGCCTGCCATCAGCGCATGGCAGAGGTCGAGCGTCACCCCGAAATTCGCCGCCCCCACGTCGCCGGCGGCCAGCAGGGCATCGGACATCGAGCGGATCAGCGACACCCGGCGCGGGTCCGAGGGTTTGTATTCCACGCTGACCCGGACCCCGGGGGCGACCGCGGCCGCGGCGCGGAACCCTGCGATCTCCCAGTCCCAGAGCCGGGCATACTCAGCCTGGAACGGCGCATCGAACCCGTCCGGCCCCATCCAGAGGATGACGTGTCCGATCCCCTCCGCCGCCGCGAGTGCCACCGCATCGCAGGCCTGGGCCACCGCCGTCGCCCGGTTTGCGGGATCGGGATGGGTGAACGCGCCGTGGACGAAATCCGGCCCGTCCCAGCGCAGGTTCAGCGCCGTGACGGCGAGCCCCGCCGCCGCCGCCTCGGCCAGGATCCCGCGGTTGGCGGTGAAATGCTGGGGATAGTTCAACTCCACCGCCGTCATCCCCGCCACCTGGGCGACGGCGGCCAGCGCCTCGGCCGCCGTCCGGCCCTGGCTCCGGAACGAATTGAGGCGTGTCGCGAGCCGCGGCGGCATCACGCGCCGCCGATGCGCTGCCCGCCGTCGCGGTCAAAGAAATGCAGCCGCTCGGGCGGAATGCGCAGGCGCACGGCGTCCCCCGGCGTGACCGCGACCCCGCGGGGGACCGTCGCCACCACATCGACCGCGCCGATGGCGATGTGCAGGTTCTGGTCCGCCCCGGTCTTTTCGGCGAGCGTCAGGCGCCCGGCCACCTCGCCCGCGGGGTCGGGGGTCAGCTCGGACGGGCGCATGCCGCAGCTCACCTCCTGTCCGGGCCGGACCGCCAGCCCGGGGGGCAGCGTCAGGCGCAGCCCCTCGGCCTCGAACACCGGGACGCCCGCGTCGGCCACGATCCGCCCCTCGAGAAAGTTCATCGCGGGCGAGCCGATGAAATCGGCCACGTAGCGCGACCTGGGCCGGTCATAAAGCTCGTCCGGGGTGCCCGACTGCTCGATGCGGCCCTCGCGCATCAGCACGATGCGGTCGGCCATCGTCATCGCCTCGATCTGGTCATGGGTGACATAGATCGTGGTCGTGCCGAGCCGCTCGTGGAGCTGCCGGATCTCCACCCGCATATGGGCGCGCAGCTTGGCATCGAGGTTCGAGAGCGGCTCATCGAAGAGAAACACCTTCGCCTCGCGCACCATCGCCCGGCCCATGGCGACGCGCTGGCGCTGCCCCCCGGACAGCTCGCGCGGGTAGCGGTGGAGGTAGTCGGTCAGGTTCAGGATCGCCGCCGCCGCCTCGACCCGGCGCTTGACCTCCGGCGCGGGCACACGCTTGACATCGAGGCTGAAGGCGATGTTGTCCCAGACCTTCATCGTGGGGTAGAGCGCATAGTTCTGGAACACCATGGCGATGTCCCGGTCGCGCGGATGCACGTCGTTCATCCGCGCCCCGTCGATCATCAGATCGCCGTCCGAGATGGTCTCGAGCCCCGCGGTCATGCGCAGGAGCGTGGTCTTGCCGCAGCCCGACGGGCCGAGAAGCACGGTGAATTCCCCGTCGCGCGTGGCGTGCGAGACATCGCGCAGGATTTTCACCGCGCCGTAGTTCTTGACCAGATTGCGATATTCGACGATGGCCATGGGGTCAGTACACCTGCCGCGTGGGGGTCAGGACGATCTCCTGCACCAGCGCGTTCTGCGGCAGGGCGCAGGCGTTCACGATCAGCCCGGCGCAGATGTCCGCCCCGATCCCGCCGCCCATCTTCGCCTTGTTGGCGCGGTAGGACGCGAGCGTTTCGGCATCCGTCACCGCGTTCAGCACCTCGGTCTCGATCACGCCGGGGGACACCACAATCACCCGCACATCATGGGGCGCGAGATAGCCGCGCAGGCTCTCAGAGACCGCGTGGACGAAATACTTCGTGCCGCAATAGACCGTGTGGTCGGGATAGACCTTTCGCCCGGCGATCGAGCTCATCATCACGAGGGTGCCGCGCCTGCGCGCGATCATCCCGTTCATCACCGCGTGGACGCTGTTCATCACGCCCTTGGTGTTGATGTCGATCATCTCGTCCCATTCGGCCGGGTCCTGGCGGGCGATGTCGGCAAGCCGGGCGATGCCCGCATTGGCAAACATGACGTCGGTCGGACCGTAGAGCGCCTCGGCCTCCGCCACCGCCGCGGCGATCGCGGGACGGTCGCGGACGTCCACCTGACGGCAGAGGCTGTCGGGCAAGCCCAGCGCGTCCAGCCGGTCGATGCGCCGCGCCATCAGGAGCACGGGGTGACCGGCGGCCGAGAACGCCCGCGCCGTCGCCTCGCCGATGCCCGAGGATGCCCCGGTGATCGCCACCAGCGGTTTGCCTGCCATGCCCGTCCACTCCCCCTTCGCCTGCGTGGGGGTACCGGGGGCCGTGCCCCGGAACCCCCGGTCGGATCAGCCCGCGACGACCGCGTCGGCCGCCTGGGCGATGTCGTCCATCGCCTCCTTGGCCGAACCGTATTCGCCGGCGAAGTACTTGCCCAGGCGCACCGGAATGGTGTCGTTGGCAAGCTCTGCCCATTGCGGCAGATCGGGCTCGGAGCCCATGTCGTTCGCGATCGTCTCGCGCACCACGTTCAGATGCCGGGTCGTCCCGGCGCCCACGCGGTTGTTGGCCAGCACGCGCGGATCGTCATAGACCGAGCTGCGCGTGGGACCGGTGCCGCCGCCCAGGGTGGTGATCAGCACCTGGGTGTCGGCGCTGGTCGCCCACTGCATGAAGATCCATGCCGCGTCCGCGTTCTTGGAGTTCATCGAGACGGCGAGCGACGACCCGCCCTGGTGCCCGATGCCGGGGATTTCGCCATAGCCGCAATCCGCGGGCGCGCGCAGCGCCGTGGGGGTGGGGCAGCGCACCGCCTCCATCAGACCCGACACCTTGGTGGCCGAGGCATCGTCGAAATACGGGAAGAATTCGCCCCAGCTCATCATCGTGGCCGCGACCCCCTGGGCGATCGACTGCCCCTGACCGTCCCAGGTCCAGCCGTTCACACCGGGGGGCATGGTCTTGGCCAACTTGTCCCAATAGGCCATCGCCTCCAGCCCCTGGGCGTCGTTGCCCGAGAACTTGCCGTCCTTGCCGAAGATCCCGCCGCCATGGCCCCAGAGCCACGCGGTCCAGTCGCATTCCAGGCTGTAATGCCCCGATTTCATCTGACCCGTCGCGCCGTAGAGGTCGGGCCCCATCTCCTTGGTGATGGCCTCGGCCTGCATGAGGTACTCGGGCAGGGTCTTGGGCGCCGTGAAGCCCATTTTCTCATAGATGTCCTTACGGTACATCATGATGAACACGGGGATGTCATAGGGCACGCCCACCCAGCGGTCCTCGTATTTCGCGATGCCGTCCACCAGGGCGGGCAGGAAATCGTCGATGTTGTAGCCTGGCATGGCGAGGTCGGGCTTGGCCTGGATCTGCTCGCGTGGGTCGAATACGTCCCGGCTGACCGAGGCGGCCCAGGACTGGTCGATGTAGTAGAGATCATAGGTGCCGAGCTGGCTTGCGATGTCGAGGGTGAGCTTCTGGAGCACCTGTTCCAGCGGCAGGACCTCGATCTCCACCTTCATCCCCGAGGCTTCCTCGAAGTACTTCTTGAGCTGGCTGTTGAGCGCGTTCGACGGCGGGGTGCTTTCGGTCGCGAGCTTCAGCGTGGTCCCGGCGAAGGGCTTGGAGACCTCACGCACCCAGGCGAGCACGTCCGGATTGGGCGTCAGCTCCTGGGCATTGGCCGCGGGAAAGAAATGCCCGCCGAACGGGCGCGACATGCCAAGGCCGAAGGCGCCGAGCCCCAGGCCGAGATGGCTGGCCGCACGCAGGAAGTCGCGCCGCCCCATCTTTCGCTTCACGTAGCTGTCGGTCAGGCTGGCCAGGTAGTGCTTGCGGTCACTGTCGCGCATCAATCGTCCCTCCCAGGACTTGTGTCGGGTCGCCTATTGCTTCAGCGACCCCAGGGTTAGCCCGCGGACCAGCTGCTTCTGGACCAGGAGCACGAAGATGAAGGCGGGCACCATCGCGGCCGCGCCCAGCGCGGCCATGTTGCCCCAGGCGGTCCCCGTCGAGGTGACGAAGGACGAGCTGACCACCGGCACCGTCTTGAGCCCGGTCTGGGTCAGGGTCAGCACGAACAGGAACTCCGTCCAGGAAAAGATGAAGCAGAGCACAGCGGTCGCGGCGATCCCCCCCTTGGCCATCGGCAGGACCACCCGGCGAAAGATCAGCCAGCGCGACGCACCGTCCACGATCGCGCTCTCGTCTATCTCGCGCGGGATGTCGTCGAAGAACGACTTGAGCAGCAGCACGGCGAGCGGGATGTTCATCAGCGCGTGGATCAGGATCACGCCGGTATAGGTGTCGAGCAGCCCGAAATCCTTGTAGATGAAGAACATCGGGATTGCGACTGCCACGGGCGGCATCATGCGGGTGGACAGCACCCAGGCCACGAACTGGTGACGCCCGCGGAAATCCATCCGGCTGAGCGCGTAGGCGGCCAGGGTAGACAGCACGATGGCGAGCGCGGTCGAGCCGAGGGCGATGATGATGCTGTCGAGCAGCCGCGGCCCCATCCGGAAATTGCCGCCCCCCGGCAGAACCTCGCGCTGCTGGATGAAGCCGAAGGAGATGCCGAACACCTCCTCGAAATTCTTCATCGTGGGGCTGAATATCCAGACGTTCGGCGGGATGTCGAAGATCTCCTTGGCGTCCTTGAACGCCACCGTGAACCAGTAATAGAGCGGGAACACGAAAAGCCCGACGACCACCCAGGCGCAGACCGCCCGGACCACCTGCGACGAGCGCGACCGGACCATCACCAGCGCACCTTCGCACGCCAGATGAAGAGATTGGCTAGCCCGAGGATGAGCGCGAGCATCACGAGGCTGATGGTGGCGCCGTAGCCCCATTTGACGAAGCTGAACGTCTGCTGCCAGGCATAGAGGCTGACGGTATAGGTCGA
>JANNOT010000312.1:0-2477 GCA_031399375.1 Paraoceanicella sp. | reverse complement strand
CATGACCGATGCCGAGACGATGGAGACCGCGGCGCTTCTGCGCCGCATCGCGGGGGCCCATTCCGTCGGGGTGGTCGAGCACGACATGGAGTTCGTGCGTGCGCTCGAGGCCAAGGTGACCGTGCTCCACCAGGGTTCGGTCCTGGCCGAGGGATCGCTCGACCATGTCAGCGCCAACCCCCGCGTCATCGAAGTCTATCTGGGCCGCTGAGCCGGAGGTGCCATGCTAAGCGCGACCGACATCCACCTGCACTATGGCGCCACCCATGCCCTGCGCGGCATTTCGGTCATGGCGAAGCCCGGCGAGGTGACCTGCATCCTCGGGCGTAACGGGGTGGGGAAATCCTCGCTGATCCGCGCGCTGATGGGCCAGCAGCCGGTCAGCCGCGGCACCGTGACATGGGAGGGGGCGGACGTGACCGCCATGCGCCCCGCCGACCGCGCCCGGGCGGGCATCGCCATCGTGCCCCAGGGTCGCGAGGTGTTCCCGCTCCTGAGCGTGCGTGAGAACCTCGAGACGGGCTATGCCCCGCTGCCGCGGCGCGAGCGCGACGTGCCCGACGAGATCTTTACCCTCTTCCCCGTGCTGCGCGACATGCTGCGGCGCCGGGGCGGGGATCTGTCGGGCGGCCAGCAGCAGCAGCTCGCCATCGGGCGGGCACTGGTGACACGCCCGCGGCTCCTTCTCCTCGACGAGCCGACCGAGGGGATCCAGCCATCCATCATCAAGGATATCGGCCGGGCCATCGACACCCTGCGCGCCAAGGGGACCATGGCGATCGTGCTGGTCGAGCAGTTCTTCGACTTCGCCAAGGAGCTCGCCGACCGCTTCTACGTGCTCGACCGGGGCGAGGTGGTCATGGGCGGGCTCAGGGCCGAGATGGTGGACGACGACGTCCGGCGGTGGATGTCGGTCTAGCCGCCGCAGGCGGGTAGGGACCGGGTCATCGCCCGGATCCGGGTCGCGGTCCCCTTCGGCCCGTCGCGCAGCACGGTCCACCAGCGGGCGATGCCGGTTGCCGCCGGGACCCCGCCGCCGCCCATCAGCCGTCCGTCGCCCGACGTCAGCGTGGCCATGGCGGGCACCGCACAGCCGATGTTCACCAGCGGATCGGTCAGCGGGCGGCCATTGGCGCAGTCCGAGAAGCCCTTGGTATTCAACTGGAAGAGGCCCTGAAGGACCGGGGGGTCACCCACGGTCGCGTCGGGATTGTGACCGCTTTCGAACTTTGCCACGGCCACGATCAGGGTTGCGATCACGTCGATCCGCGCCGCCTCGGTCAGCTCGCGGTAGGCGGGGCACACATGCCGCATGTCCCGTGCCCGGTCGAAGGCGGCGAGCCGCGGCCGGATCGTCGCGCGCAGTGCCTCCGACCAGGCGCGCCGCTCCGCCGATCCGTCCTCCCATGCCAGGGGCGGGCGTGCAGAGGCACGGGTTGCGGTCGGCGGCTGCTGGGTCGCCGCCACGGGGGCTGGGGTGCGGGTCTGCGCCGGCGCCGGGCGCGCGCTGGCCAGGACCGGGTCGCCGGCCCCGGGCGCCGCGCTGGTGCGGGCCACGGGCGCGGGTGGTGGACGGGTGCTGACCAGCACCGGCCCTGCCGCCGCGGCACCGGCAGCCAGCAGGGCGAGGAGGAGGCCGAGGATCGGGGCGCCCGGCCACAGCACGGCCGGGGACGGCGCGCGTGCCAACCGCACGTTCAGAAGAACGCCTGCAGCCCGGTCTGCGCCCGCCCCAGGATCAGGGCGTGCACGTCATGGGTCCCTTCGTAGGTGTTCACCGTCTCGAGGTTCTGGGCGTGGCGCATCACGTGGTAGCCGATCTGGATGCCGTTGCCGCCGTGCATGTCCCGGGCCATCCGGGCGATGTCGAGCGCCTTGCCGCAATTGTTGCGCTTGATGAGCGAGATCATCTCGGGCGCAGCCTTCGCCTCGTCCAGCAGCCGCCCGACGCGCAGCGACGCTTGCAGCCCCAGCGCGATCTCCGTCTGCATGTCGGCGAGTTTTTTCTGGAAGAGCTGCGTCTGGGCGAGCGGGCGGCCGAACTGGCGGCGGTCGAGGCCATAGGACCGCGCCTGGTGCCAGCACGCCTCCGCCGCGCCCATCACGCCCCAGGAGATGCCGTAGCGTGCGCGGTTCAGGCAGCCGAAGGGACCTTTCAGCCCCTCGACATGGGGCAGGAGCGCGTCCTCGCCGACCTCGACCCCCTCCATCACGATCTCGCCGGTGATCGAGGCGCGCAGGGAGAGCTTGCCCCCCACCTTGGGCGCCGACAGGCCCGCCATGCCCTTGTCCAGCACGAAGCCGCGGATCTTGCCGCCATGGGCATCGGATTTCGCCCAGACGACGAACACGTCCGCGATCGGGGCGTTGGAAATCCACATCTTCGAGCCGGTCAGCCGGTAGCCGCCCGGGATGCGTTCCGCCCGGGTGGTCATGCCCGCGGGGTCGGACCCCGCCTCGGGCTCGGTCAGGCCGAA
>JANNOT010000297.1:0-4659 GCA_031399375.1 Paraoceanicella sp. | reverse complement strand
CGCCGATCGCCTGCGTTTCGACTTCGCCCACACCGCCGCCATGACGCCCGAGGAGCTGGCGCGGGTGGAGGCGGAGGTGAACGCCCATATCCGCCGGAACGGCGCGGTAGAGACCCGGCTGATGACGCCCGACGAGGCCCGCGCCCGGGGCGCCCAGGCGCTTTTCGGCGAAAAATACGGCGAGGAGGTCCGCGTCGTCTCGATGGGCAAGGACGGGGCGAAGGTGTATTCGCTCGAGCTCTGCGGCGGCACCCATGTGCGGCGGCTCGGCGAGATCGGTCTTTTCAAGCTTCTGGGTGAAAGCGCATCGGCGGCGGGGATCCGCCGGGCCGAGGCGTTGACCGGGGCCGCGGCGCTCGCCTGGCTCGACGGGCGCGAGGCGGCGCTGGCCCGTGCCGCGGCGGTGCTGCGCACGCCGCCCGAAGAGCTCGCGGACCGCATCCGCACCCTGGTGGACGAGCGTCGCGCGCTCCAGGCCGAGGTGGAGGGGCTGCGCCGCCAGCTCGCGCTCGCCGGTGGCGCCGCAGAGGCCGCCCCCCGCGACATCGCAGGCGTGCGCCTCGTCTCGCGCATCCTGACCGGCGTGTCGGGCAAGGACCTGCGCGAGATCATGGCCCAGCAGAAAGAGGCGCTGGGGTCCGGCGTCGTCCTCTTGATCGCCGACACCGGGGGCAAGCCCGCGGTGGCGGCGGGCGTGTCGCCCGATCTCGTAGCGCGGGTCTCGGCGGTGGAGCTCGTGCGCGCCGCGGCCGAGGCGATGGGGGGCAAGGGCGGCGGCGGGCGCCCCGATTTCGCCCAGGGCGGCGGCGAGGATGCCGCCCGCGCCCCCGATGCCGTCGCGGCGGTCGAGGCGCTGCTCGCCCGCGTCCCGGCCTGAGGAGAACACCATGCCCGCCTACTGGATCGCCCATGTGACCGTGACCGACCCCGAAGCCTATGGCGAATATGCCAAGCGGGCGGGTCCCGCCATTGCTGCCCATGGCGGCGCGTTTCTCGCCCGCGGCGGGCGCTACCGCCAGCTCGAAGGGACCGACCGGCCCCGCAACGTGCTTGCGCAGTTCGCGACCTTCGAGGACGCAATCGCCTGCTACGAGAGCGCCGCGTACCAGGAGGCGCTGGGGTTCGCCAGGGGTGCTGCGACCCGCGACCTCGTCATCGTGGAGGGGTGAGCATGGCCGCCTACATCATCGCGTCGATCGAGGTCACCGATCCTGAGATCTACGCGAAGTACACCGCCCATACCGTTCGGATCGCAGGGGAATTCGGCGGCGAATTCATTGTGCGCGGGGGCAGGGTGGAGGTGCTGGAGGGGCAGGGGCGCAGCCGCAACGTCGTGATCCGCTTTCCCGATTTCGCCGCCGCGCAGGCATTCTACGCCTCGCCCGCCTATCAGGCCATCCTGCCCCATGCGTTGGCGGGGTCCACCCGCGATCTCATCATCGTCGACGGCGTGGCATGAACCTTTTCGCCGACATCAAGGGGCTGGTGCTCGACAGCATTGCGACGCTCGCCGCGCGCGGCAGCCTGCCCGCGGGCCTGCCCACGGGCGGGATCACCGTCGAGCCGCCGCGCGACCCGGCCCATGGCGACATGGCGACCAATGCCGCGATGGTGCTTGCCAAGCCCGCCGCCCAGACCCCGCGCGCGGTGGCCGAGGCGCTCATGGCGCTGCTGACGGCCGACCCCCGCGTGGCCTCGGCCGAGGTGGCGGGGCCGGGCTTCCTGAACCTGCGGCTCGCGCCCGGGGTCTGGACCGCCGTTCTGCCCCATGCCCTGGCCGGGGGTGCGGGCTTTGGGCGGTCGTCGATGGGGCAGGGGCGGCGGGTGAACGTGGAATTCGTGTCGGCCAACCCGACCGGGCCGCTCCATGTGGGGCACACCCGGGGCGCGGTGTTCGGCGATGCGCTGGCGGGGCTGCTCGGCTTCGCAGGCTACGACGTGACGCGCGAATACTACATCAACGACGGCGGCGGGCAGGTGGACGTGCTCGCGCGCTCCGCCTATGAGCGCTACCGCGAGGCGCACGGGCTGGAGCCGCAGATCGCCGAGGGGCTCTATCCCGGCGACTACCTTGTGCCCGTCGGTGCGGCGCTGAAGGACCGCTTCGGTGCGACCCTGCTCGACCAGGCGGAGGAGGTCTGGCTCGCCCCGGTGCGGGACTTTGCCATCGCCGCGATGATGGACATGATCCGCACCGATCTTGCCGCACTCGGCGTCACGATGGACGTGTTCTTCTCAGAAGCGAGCCTCTACGGCACCGGCCGGATCGAGGCGGCGCTGGAGGCGCTGGCGGCACGCGACCTGATCTACGAGGGCGTGCTCGAGCCCCCCAAGGGCAAGGCGCCCGAGGACTGGGAGCCGCGGCAGCAGACGCTCTTCCGCTCGACCGCCCATGGCGACGACGTGGACCGCCCTGTCAAGAAATCCGACGGCGCCTGGACCTATTTCGCGCCCGACATCGCCTATCACGCCGACAAGGTCGGGCGGGGCTTTGACGTGCTGATCGATGTCTGGGGCGCCGACCATGGCGGCTATGTGAAGCGGATGAAGGCCGCGGTGTCCGCGCTGAGCGGCGGGCGTGTGCCGCTCGAAATCAAGCTCTGCCAGCTCGTGAAGCTCTGGAAGAACGGCGAGCCGTTCAAGATGAGCAAGCGCGCGGGCACTTTCGTCACCTTGCGCGACGTGATCGATGAGGTTGGGGCGGACGTGACGCGCTTCACCATGCTGATGCGCAAGAACGACGCGGCGCTCGACTTCGACTTTGCCAAGGCGTTGGAGCAGTCCAAGGACAACCCGGTCTTCTACGTCCAGTACGCCCATGCCCGCATTCGCTCAGTGCTGGCGCGCGCGGCCGAGGCGGGGTTGGCGACGGGGGACGCGGCGCTCGCGTCGGCCCCGCTCCACCGGCTGGCCCATCCGGCCGAGGCGGCGCTTGCGGCGCGGGTCGCGGAATGGCCGCGGATGGTCGAGGGTGCGGCCGAGGCGCAGGAGCCGCACCGGATCGCATTCTACCTCTACGATCTCGCGGGCGGGTTCCACGCGCTCTGGAACCGCGGCAACGACGATCCCACCCTGCGTTTCGTGCAGGAGGGGGACCCGGACGGCACCGCCGCGCGACTTGCGCTGATCCGTTCCGTTCAGGTTGTGATTGCCACCGGTCTTGGTATCCTCGGCGTCACCCCGGCAGAGGAGATGCGCTGAGCGCACGGGGGCAGGCGTCCGCGCCGCCGCTGAGGGGCGGTGACGGGGGCGGCCCAGATTTCGGGGTGGAGCAGGCACGCCCTACCGTATAAGGTAGGCCCAACAGGCTGGGACCCCGATGCTCGAATACGAGACTGATGACTATGGCGGCGCGGCGGCTCCGCGGCGCGGGTTCGCCGCGGCGGCCCTGACCTGGGCGGGGGCGACCATCGCCATCGCCCTGCTGGGCGGCGTCGCCTGGTGGACCTATCAGCTTGGCCAGCGCGATGCGGCCGAGGTGCCGGTGATCGCCGCGTTGGCAGGCCCCGCGAAGATGCAGCCCGACGATCCGGGCGGGCTTCAGGCCGAGCACCAGGGGCTCAGCGTCAACGCGGTCGTCGCGGGCACGGCACCCCCGCCCCGGCCGGCCACGATCTCGCTCGCCCCGCCCCCCGGGGACCCGGCGGAGGAGGATCAGTCCGCCGCCGTGCTCGAGGAGGTCCTGCGCACCCCCCGGACCCCACCCCTTCCACCCCCGGAGACCGAGCAGGCCGGGCCGCTGCCCGGCTCGTCCCCCGGACCCGTGGGCGAGGCGGAACCGCCGGTCGAGTTCGGCGCGGACGAGGCCGAGGTGGACGCCCCCGACGCCCTGCCCCCCGTGGCGAGCGTGGCGGGACCCGGGCCGATGATCGCACCCGCCGACGGGGCCGGGTCGCCCGCGCGTCCGACCGATGCGGTCCCCGCACCCTCCGCCCTGCCCGCCCGTGCGCCCGAGGCCGCGCCACCGGAGACCCCGCCCGTCGCTGCAGCCGCGCCAGAGCCCCCGCCGCTCCCCCCGCCGACGGCGCGGGCCCCGGCCCGGGCCGCCATTCCGCCGCGGCGTCCGGGCGTCCCTGCCGCCACGCCAGAGGCCATCCCGGCATCGGTGGAGGTTGCTGTGGCCCGGGCCGGGACTGACGCGCCGACGGCGGCGGCTGCGCCCGGACCCGCGCTGGAACCTCGGCCCGAACGGGCAGCTGGACCCGCGGCGGGCGCACCCCTTCCTAGGGGCACTATGCTGATCCAGCTCGGCGCGTTCGACTCCCCCGCGGTTGCCGAGGCGGAATGGTCCAAGCTGCAGGGTCGGCACGGCGATATCCTCGGTGAAAAGGCCCTGGTGATCCAGCGCACGGTCTCCTCGGGCCGGGTGTTCTACCGGCTGCGGGCGCAGGGCTTTGCCGATCTGGCCGCGGCGCGGGCCACCTGTGCGGCGTTGACGTCCCGCGGGCCCGCCTGCATTCCGGCGCGGGCCGAATGAGCGCGCCCGCCGCCGTCATCTTCGGCTGCGAGGGGCCGATCCTGACGGGCGAGGAGGCGGCGTTCTTCCGCGCGGCCGACCCGTGGGGCTTTATCCTCTTTGCCCGCAACTGCGTGACCCCTGCCCAGATGACCCGGCTGACCGCGGACCTGCGCGGCGCGGTCGGGCGCGACGCCCCGATC
>JANNOT010000288.1:0-4823 GCA_031399375.1 Paraoceanicella sp. | reverse complement strand
TCGTTGTACGCGTCCCAGAGGTCGGCCTTGGTCCCGTCGCGGATCTCCACCACGTCGCGGAAACCCCGGGTGCAGACCATGGCGGCCTTGGACAGGCGCCGGGTGATGAGCGCGTTGGTCGCGACCGTGGTGCCATGGGTCAGGAGCACGATGTCGGCCGGTGCGACACCCCCGGCCCGCAGGCTGTCGAGCACCGCCCGGTCAGGGTTCGCGGGGGTCGACGGGACCTTTGCCACATGGCTCTCGCCCGTGCGCTCGTCAAAGAAATAGGCGTCGGTGAACGTGCCACCCGTATCGACCGCCACGCGCCAGCGCGGCCCCGTGCCGTCCATCTCAGTGCCCATCCCCGGGCCCCCCGTCCATCCAGCCCGGCGCCCGCCGGCTGGTCACATCCGGCGTCCAGTCGGGCGTCTGGAGGTCGAAGGGATAGCCATGGGCATAGTCCACCGGCGGCTTGATCACGTATTTGCGGTCGAACGCGATCCAGGGATAGGGCTCGCCCGACCGCACGATATGGGCCCAGTCGGGATGGGCGAAGAGCGGCCGCCCGACGGCGACCGCATCGCCCGCGCCGCCCGCCAGCACCGCCGCCGCATCCGCCCCGTCGGCAATGCCCCCGTTCACGATGACGGGCTTGCCCGACGCCTCGCGCAGAGCCTGCGGCATGGGCGTGGGGTCGGCCGCGTCGCGGTTCTGGGACCAGGCGAAGCTCGACCAGTGCAGCGCGTCCGCCGCGCAGTCGGCCAGTGCCGCCCCCAGCGCCCGGGCGTATCCGACGCCCCCCGGCCACGCCCCGGTGAAATCGTCCACCCCGTCCTGGCTGACGCGCAGGGTGATCAGCTTGGCAGGGCCGATCGCGTCGCGCACGCGGGCACAGACGAGCTTTGCCATCGCGGCGTTGCGCGTGGCGTCCCCGCCATAGGCATCGGTGCGGTGGTTCGTTGCGGGGTGAAGGAACTGGTAGATCAGGTAGCCGTTCGCCCCGTGGATCTCGACCCCGTCGAACCCCGCCTCGACGGCCCGCGCGGCGGCGGCGGCAAAGCCGGCGGCGACCGCGCCGATCTCGGCCTCGCTCAGCGCGCGGGCGGGGGGGAAGGTGACCTTGGGCCAGTCGCCGGCGATG
The DNA here is from genome assembly GCA_031399375.1 of Paraoceanicella sp. Taxonomy (GTDB): domain Bacteria; phylum Pseudomonadota; class Alphaproteobacteria; order Rhodobacterales; family Rhodobacteraceae; genus Paroceanicella. Next base: position 3,700 of record JANNOT010000288.1, on the reverse strand, counting down.
CCCCGGTCGAGCTTCTCGCGGTCGCTGTCGGTGTAGAGCACCCAGCCCGGGCTCTGGGTGGCACTGGCCGAGACCGGTGCCTCACCCGCATGCAGGCAGCGCGGGTCGCTGACCCGGCCGCCATGCATGAGCTGGAGGATCGCGGGTACGCCGTGGGCATGGATCGCATCGGCCACCGCCCGCCAGCCCGCGACATGGCCCGCCGTGGCGATCCCGGGCTGACCGAGATAGGCGGCGGCACCGAATTCGTCGCAGGGGAACGTACCCTCGGTGATGATCATCCCCAGACCGCCCCGGGCGCGCCGGGCGTAGTAGGCCGCCATCGCGGCCGTCGGCGTGCCATCGGGTGACGCCGCCTGACGGGTCAGCGGCGCCATGACGACCCTGTTGCGCAGCGTGAGCGGCCCCAGGGTGACGGGGGAAAAGACGTCCGGGTAAAGCATCATGTCCTCTGGGCTGCGGCGCGGCGCGCCTCGGTGGCGCCGGGGTCGAGCGACCAGCCATAGCCGTCATCGACCGCGCGCAGGATGACGCCGTAGTCGTCCAGCGCGTGGGCGGGCGTGATGAAACCGTCGAGCACGTCGTCGAGCACCCGGGCCGGGTCGCGCTCCAGCGGGTCGCCATAGCCGCCCCCACAGGGCGAATAGTAGCTGACCACATCCCCCACCGCGGTCTGGAGGCCGGAAAACTTCGCATAGGCCGCCCGGGTGTCGCCGGTGTGGATGTTGTGGATCTCCATCCGCCCCACCGCCCCGGGCTTGCCGCCGAAGATGCCCCAGGGCACGTCCTCGTGCCGGTCGCCCTCATGGGTCATGCTGCCGGGGGTGAGGTAGCGCTGGGACTTCACCACCCCCGCCCCGCCGCGGAAGCGGCCCGCGCCGGGGGCCACGTCATCGCGCACCTCGTAGCGGTCGCAGATCAGGGGCAGGTGCATGCCGAGATCCTCGAGCGGGTTGTTGCGGGTGTTGCGCATCAGCTCCTCGACCGTGTCGGGCCCGTCCGAGAACGGGCGCCCGCCCATGGCAGCCTCGTTGACCTCGAGAAACACCCAATAATCGCCCGACGGGCGCACGCCCGAATAGGCGGCGAAGCTCAGCGTCGCCGCATTCCCCGCCGTGCAGCGGTCGGGCAGGACGGGGGCGAGCGCCTTGATGATCAGGTCGGACATGCGCTGGATCTGGCAGAACCGCGCCTCGGCCGCCGCAGGGGCCTCGGGGTTGAAGATCGAGCCCTTGGGCGCCGTGACCTTGATGGGCCGGAACGACCCCTCGTTCTGCGGGATGCTTTCCGTCGCGGTGTAGGTGTCGAGCAGGAGCGCGCGGAACACGAAATAGGCCGCGACCTTGGTGGATCCCTCGAACGGCACGTTGAAGGCGGTGGGCACCTGCGGGCTCGACCCGGTCAGGTCCACCTCCACCCCGTCGCCGCGCACCCTGACCGTCACCTTCAGCGGCAGGGTCACCCCGCGATTGCGCCCGTCATCGTCGAGGAACCCCTCGGCGGTATAATCGCCATCGGGGATCTTCGCGATCTCGGCCCGCATCATGCGCTCGGTATAGTCCATGAGCTGCCGCGTCGCCTGGATGACCGTCTCGCGCCCGTAGACGCCGAGCAGCTCCTCGAACCGCCGCACGCCAAGCTCGGCCGAGGCGATCTGCGCCTCCAGATCGCCCATCACGAGGCCCGGCACCCTTGTGTTGCCACGGATGTAGCGCCAGACCGCCTCGTTGCGCACGCCGCCATCCGCGAGCTTCAGGGCATCCATCAGCATTCCCTCGGCAAACACGTCCGGCACGTCGATAATCAGTCCCGGGGTCGCCGCCCCGATGTCCACGTGGTGCGCCGTGTTGGCGGCAAAGCCCACCAGCACGCCGTCGTGGAATACCGGCATGACCACCGCGATGTCGGGCGAATGGCTCGCGCCCTTGTAGGGGTGGTTGTGGAGCACGCAATCGCCCGGCTTCCACCCCGACAGCGGGATGCTTTCCGCGATCCCGCGCAGATAACCCGGCAGCGAGCCGATATGCATGGGCGTCGAGTCGCTTTCGCATAGCGTGTTGTAGTCGGTGTCAAACAGCCCCGCGCCCAGGTCCTGGCTTTCGCGGATGATCGACGAATAGCTCATGCGGTAGAGCACGTTGCCCATCTGCTCGGCGATGGCGTGGAGCGCGCCACCGACGACCTGCAGGGTAATGGGATCGAGGTCCTTCATGGTGCGCCTCCCTCAGGTCCGGGTGATGCGGATGTCGCCATGGCCGAGGACCGTGGCGAGCCGGGCGGGTGGGACGAGCGTGGTGGAATTGTGCTGCACGATCAGCGCAGGCCCCGCGATGGTATCACTCGCCAGCAGCCTCGCGCGGTCATAGCGCGGGGTCTGCCGCGCCTCGCCATCGTCAAAGACCGTCGCCCGGGTGTAGAGCCGCGCCTCGGCCGGGTCCGCCCGCCCGCCGGGGGCGAGGTCGGGCAGGCGCAGCGCCTCGACCGCGGCAGAGCCCACGACGCGCAGGGTCACCGCCTCGGTCATCTGGTCACGGAACGCGTGGCCGTACTGCGCCCGGTGCACGTCATAGAAGCGGTCGATGACCACCTGAGCGGCCGCTGCGTCCATCGGCCCGTCCGGCATCTCGGCCCGAAGCTCGAACCCCTGGCCGAGATAGCGGCATTCGAGGATCCGCCCGAACCGCCGGGCGGCGGGCGGGATCCCGTCGGCGGCCAGCTGCGCGTCGGCCTGGGCCGTCAGCGCGTTCGCGACCGCGTTCAGCCGCGCGAAGGTCTCCGCATCCGCCCCGTTCAGCACCGCGACGACCGAGCGGGTGTATTCGTACATCACGTCCGTCACGAGCAGGCCCATGGCCGCCGTGATCCCGGGCTGGAGCGGCGCGATCACGTCCCGCGCCCCGATCAGGTCGGCAAGCGCACACGCGTGCAGCGGCCCCGCCCCCCCGAAGCCCATCAGGGTGAAGCCGCGCGGATCGATCCCCCGCGCCACCGAATTCGCGTTGATGGCAAGCGCCATGTTGTTGTTGATCACCCGGAGCACGCCAAGCGCCGTCTCGGTGACCCCCAGCCCCAGCGTCGCCGCGAGCGGGCCGAGCGATGCTGCCGCAAGCTCCGGCTGGATCGAGAGGTCGCCCCCCAGGAACTGCTCGGGGTCGAGCCGACCCAGGGCGACCTGCGCATCGGTCACCGTGGGCTCCGTCCCGCCCGTGCCGTAGCAGGCAGGCCCCGGCACCGCCCCCGCCGACCGCGGCCCGACCCGGAACGCCCCGCCCGCATCGAGATAGGCGATGGACCCGCCCCCCGCGCCGATCGCGTCGATGTCGATCATCGGGGCGAGCACCGGCAGGTGCGCCACCTCGGTATCCCGCGGGTTCCTGATGCGCAGCTGCCCGTCCTGGATCACGCTGATGTCGGCCGAGGTCCCGCCGATGTCGATGGTGATGACATCCGCCGCCCCGCACTGCGCCCCCGTCCAGCGCCCGCCGATCACGCCCCCCGCAGGGCCCGAGAGCAGAAGCCCGATGGGCCGCACCTGGGAATTCTCCACCGTCGAGATCCCGCCATTGGACTGCATGATCCGGACCGGCGCGCGGATGCCGCTGTCGCCCAGTCGGGTTTCGAGGTTGCGCAGGTAGCGCGCGACCCTCGGGCCGATATAGGCGTTCATGGCGGTCGACGAGAACCGCTCGTACTCCCGGAT
>JANNOT010000273.1:0-8385 GCA_031399375.1 Paraoceanicella sp. | reverse complement strand
CAGGGGCGGCGGTGGCGGCGAGGATCGTGCCCATGGCGCATGGCTCGGACGGGGGCGGGTCGGTGCGCATCCCCGCGTCCTGCTGCGGGCTCTATGGGGTCAAGCCCACGCGCGCGCGCCTGCCCGACGGGCCGATGGCGGGCGAGGGCTGGGCGGGGATGGCGATCGACGGGTTCCTGACCAGGTCGGTCCGCGATACGGCCGCGATGCTCGATGCTTGCGCAGGGCCCGATCCCGGCGCCCCCTATGTCGCCCCGGCCATGGCGATGTCCCACATGGCCGCCATCGCCCGGCCGCCGCCGCGGCTGCGCGTCGGGGTGATGACCACGACCCTCGTGGGCGCGCCGATCCATCCCGACTGCGTGGCGGCGGTGGAGGGGGCTGCGCGGTTGCTCGCGGGCCTCGGCCACCATGTCGACATGGTCTGCCCGGCCATCGAGACAGAGCCGATGATGCGGGCCTGGACCGTCATCGTCGCCTGCGGCACCGCGCTCTGGGTCCGGCGGGCGCTGAAGGGCCGGGCGCTGGGGCCGGACGATGTGGAGCCGGTGGCGCGGGGGGCCGTCGCCTATGCCGCGCGCCAGTCGGGGGCCGACTACCTCGCCGCGGTCGAGGCGATCCATGCCTTCGGTCGCCAGATGGCGGCGGCGTTCGACGGCATCGACATCCTCCTGACCGCCACGCTGGCCGAACCCCCGGCCAAGGTCGGCCGCTTCGTCCACGCGCACGAGGATTTCCTCCGCTACCGGATGGAGGAGGTGTTCCCCTATTCCCCCTTCACCGCCGCCTTCAACGCCTCGGGCCAGCCCTGTGCCTCGCTGCCGCTGCACTGGACGGCCGAAGGGTTGCCCGTGGGCGTCCATATCGCGGCCCCGTTCGGCGAGGATGCGCGGATCCTGGCCGTCTCCGCCGAGATCGAGGCGGCGGCGCCCTGGGCCGGGCGCCGCCCGCCCCCTCATGCCTGATAGATCACGTTCCCGCCGCTGAACGTGGTCACGACCCTCAGGGCGTCGATGCCGTCGGTCGGCGTCGCCTCGATGTCGCCCGAGAGCAGGACGAGATCGGCGAGCAGGCCCGGCGCGATCCGCCCCTTCACGCTTTCGTCGAACCCCGTCCAGGCGGCCCATGCGGTGTGCGCGGCAAGGGCCTCGTGCAGCGTCACAGCCTCCTGCGGCGCGCCCTCGGTCAGCGGGGTGCGCTCGAGTGCTGCCCGGATCCCGATCAGAGGGTCGAGCGCCACCACCGGCCAGTCCGAGGAAAAGAGCATCCGCGCCCCGCTGCGCAGCAGGCTCGCCGCCGGATAGGCGCTGCGGGCGCGCGCGGGGCCGATGCAGTCGATCAGCGGCGCAAGTCCGTAGAACGGCCCCGGCGCATGGGTGGGCTGGGGCGAGCCCACCACGCCGAGGGCCGCGAAACGGGGCAGGTCGGCGGGATCGCAGGTCTCGATATGCTCCACCCGGTGGCGGCTGTCGCGCGCGCCGTTGGCGGCCCGCGCCGCCTCGAACCCGTCGAGGGTCATGCGCACGGCAAGATCGCCGATGGCGTGGACGGCAAGCTGGAAGCCGCGCCGGTCCGCCTCGACCGCCACGTGGGTCCACTCCTCGGCCGAGAAGAACGGGTCCCCCGTCACGCCGGGCCGGTCGTCATAGGGGGCGAGCATCGCCGCAGTCCCGGTCCCCAGCACGCCGTCCATGAACACCTTGACGAAATCGGCGCGCAGGCGGTCCGAGGTGTGGGCGGTGCGCGCCGCCTCGGCCATCGCCCAGTCGGCGGGGTCCATGCCCGGCAGCACCCGGAACGGCACCCGCAGCCGCGTGGTCAGCGCCCCCTCCGCCTCCAGGCTGGCGTAGAGCGAGAGCTGATAGGGATCGCCGTCCATCACATGGGCGCTGGTGATGCCGTGGCGTGCGAGATAGGCGAGGCCCTGGCGCAGGGTGGCGAGGTCCGAGGACCGGTCCGCCGCCGTGGGCGCAGGCACCGGCGCCCGCCCGGTCACCAGCCCGACGGTGTCGCGCCCGCCCGAGGGGGTCAGGGCCAGGATCGGCCCGAACGCATCGAATTCCAGCAGCACGCCGGTGGCGAGCCCGTCCGGCCCCATGACCACCTCGTTACCGGGCGGCATGGGTGCGCCGTGGAGGAGCCCCGCGGCCGCGAGCGCCGCGGTGTTGGCCCAGACGGTGTGATGGCTCGATTCCATCAGCGCGAGCGGCCGGTCGGCCAGGATGCGGTCCAGGATGTGGCGGTCGCAGGGCATGTCCCCGAACGTGTCGAGATCGGCCTGTTCGATCATCAGCATCCGCTCGCCCGGCCGCTCTGCCGCGCGCGCCCGGATCGCGGCGGCAACCGCGTCAAAGCCGTGGAGGCCCTTGAGCGACAGCCGGTCGAGCTGTACCGATCCGGTGAAAAGATGCAGGTGCCCCTCGACGAACCCGGGCATCAGCGTGCCCCCGCCTGCGTCCATCACCCGGGTGCCCGGGCCGCGCAGTGCCGACATGTCGGCCCGGCCGCCGACCGCGAGGATCCGCCCGCCCCCGAGCGCCACCGCCTCGGCCCGGGGGGTCCCCTCGTCCAGTGTCAGCACCCGTGCGTTCTCGATGATCGTTTCCGCGGCAATCGCCATGGGCCATCCTCCCTGTTGCACGCCATCATCGCAATTGGCTTGCCGGGGGCAAGCGGCTCGCCTAGCGTTTTGGCAGGGGAGTTGGCTGGAGGGTGGCGTTGGCAGGCACGGCGGTGGAGGCGCGCGGCGTCAGCAAGGTCTTCGCTGGCGGGGTCACGGCGCTCGACCGGGTGTCACTCGCGATCGCGGAGAACGAGTTCTTCACGCTGCTCGGCCCGTCGGGCTGTGGCAAGACCACGCTCCTGCGGCTGATCGCGGGGTTCGAGACGCCGAGCGCGGGGGAAATCCATCTCTACGGTCAGGACATCACCGCTTTGCCGCCCTATCGGCGCCCGGTGAACACGGTGTTCCAGTCCTACGCGCTCTTTCCCCACCTGACCGTGGCGCAGAACATCGCCTTCGGCCTTCAGATGCTGAGAAAACCGCGGGCCGAGGTGGCGGCGTCGGTCGCGGACATGCTGCGGCTCGTCCGGCTCGAGGCCCTGGCCGACCGGCGCACCGCCGCGCTGTCGGGTGGCCAGCAGCAGCGCGTGGCCCTGGCGCGTGCTCTGGCCCCCCACCCCAGGGTGCTATTGCTCGACGAGCCGCTGTCGGCGCTCGATCTCAAGCTGCGCAAGGAGATGCAGGGCGAACTCAAGCGGCTTCAGGCGGAAACCGGGATCACGTTCATCTTCGTCACCCACGACCAGGAGGAGGCGCTGACCATGTCCGACCGCATCGCGGTGATGCGCGACGGACGGATCCTCCAGACCGGCACGCCGCGCGACATCTATGCCCGCCCGGCCGACCGGTTCGTGGCGAGCTTCATCGGGGACACCAATTTCCTTGCCGCCGACGTGATCCAGCCAGGCCCGCGCGGGCGGCTTCGCGTGGCCGGCATCGAGGTGACGGCGGCCATCCCCGACGGCGCCGCCGCGCGCGTGACCGTGGCGCTGCGCCCCGAGCAGATCCGGCTCGAGGCGGCCGGGGCGGCGGGGGCGCTGCAGGGGACGCTGGCCGAGACGGTCTATTTCGGGACCGACACGCTCTTTCACCTCGCGCTCGACAGCGGCGAGCCGCTGTCGGCCCGGGTCCAGAACGCGCGCACCGCCGAACAGGCGTTCCGCGTGGGCGAGCGTGTGGCGGCCCGGCCCCAGGCCGACGGCTTCCAGGTGCTGGGGGATTGACGCAGGTGCGGGCAGCGCCACCCGAGGTGGCGGCGGAGCGGGCGCGGATCCGCGCCAACTGGCTGCTCTCCACCCCCGCGCTGGTCCTGCTCGCCATCGCCGCCTCCGGCCCGCTCCTGATCGTCGTGCTCTATTCGGTGCTGGAGGCGGGGGAGTATTCCGGCGTCGTGTGGCGCCTGTCGGGCGAGGGGTGGTTCCAGGTGTTCCTGGAGCGCGACATCTTCGACGACACGGTCGGGCTCGCGGATGCGCATCTCTCGATCTTCTGGCGATCGGTGCGCCTGTCGCTCCTGACCACGCTGATCACCCTGGTCCTGGGGTTCCCCACCGCATGGTTCATCGCGACCCGGTCGCCGTCGCAGCGGCCGCTATGGCTGTTTCTCATCACCATCCCGTTCTGGACCAACCTTCTGATCCGCACCTTCGCGATCATGGAGGTGATCCGCAACGAGGGGATCCTGAACCTTTCGCTCATGGGACTGGGGCTGATCGACCGGCCGATCCAGATCCTCTACACCGACACCGCCGTGCTGATCGGCATGGCCTATGTCTACCTGCCGCTGATGGTCCTGCCGCTCTATGCCGCGATGGAGCGGTTCGATTTCCGGCTGGTCGAGGCGGGGTACGACCTTTACGCCACGCGGCTCAGGGTGCTGCGCCGGGTGATCCTGCCGCTGGTGCGCCCGGGGATCGTCGCGGGGTCGATCCTCGTCTTCGTGCCCTCGCTCGGCGCCTATGTCACGCCGCGGGTGCTGGGCGGCGGCAAGAACCTGATGATCGGCAACCTGATCGACCTGCAGTTCGGCCAGGGGCGGAACTGGCCGCTGGGGGCCGCGCTGTCGATGACGCTGCTCGTCATCGTCGCCATAGCGCTGGTCTTCTACGTCCGCGCGGTCACCCGGGGCGAAGACCGTGGCTGAGCGGGGCTTTTCCGTCCGGTCCCTGCCAGGGTTCGGCACGACCGCCATCGTCACCTTTCTGGCGCTTTACGCACCGATCGTGACGCTGGTTGTCTACAGTTTCAACGCCGGTCCCACGATTTCGTCGTGGGAGGGGGTCTCGCTGCGCTGGTATGCCGATGCGTGGCAGAACCGCGCGGTGCAGGATGCAGCGATCCGCAGCCTCGTGCTCGCCACGCTCGCCTCGGCCATCGCCACGAGCGTGGCGACGCTCGCTGCGCTCGGCACCACCCGCACCGGGCGCTTTCGGGGGCGCACGCTGATCTATACCCTGATCAACCAGCCCCTGATGGTGCCCGAGATCGTGACGGCGGTCGCCCTCCTGATCTTCTTTGCGATGATCAAGGTGGCGACGGGGTATCAGGGGCTGGGCTATCTCGTGCTCGCCCATGCCGCGTTCTGCGTCCCCTTCGCCTACCTGCCCATCCGGGCGCGGCTGGAGGGGATGGACCTTACCCTCGAGACGGCGGCGGCCGATCTCTACGCCTCGCCCTATGCGACGTTCCGGCACGTGACCCTGCCGCTGCTCGCCCCCGGGATCGGGGCGGGGGCGATGCTCGCCTTCGTCATCTCGCTCGACGACGTGGTGATCACCGAGTTCGTGAAATCGGCCGGGCAGGAGACGCTGCCCACCTACATGCTCGGCCAGATGCGCCGGGCGATCAGCCCGGAGGTGAACGCGATCTCCACCGCGCTGCTCGTGCTGACCATCCTTCTGCTGACCGCCTTCTTTCTTCTCAACCGCAAGCGCGGTTAGATGATACCAATGAAAACAGGGAGTATGACCATGAAGATCCTCGCGGGCCTGCTGGCCTCGACCCTCCTCGCCACCGGCGCCCAGGCGGCGGGCGAGCTCAACATCTTCAACTGGGGCAACTACACCAACCCCGAGCTGATCAAGAAGTTCGAGGCAGCCCACGGCGTAAAGGTCACCGTGACCGACTATGACAGCAACACGACCGCGCTGACCAAGATCGAGGCGGGCGGGCATGGATTCGACATCGTGGTCCCGTCCGCGAACTATATGCCGATCTTTGTCGAGAAGGGGCTGCTGCTCGAAGCGCGCCCCGATCAGATGGAGAATTTCAAAAATGTCGATCCCCGCTGGGTCGAGGTCAGCTGGGATTCGGGGCGCCGCTATTCCGTGCCCTGGCAGTGGGGCACCACAGGCATCGCGGTGAACACCACCGCCTATGCGGGCGACCCCAACACGTCCGCCATCTTCATGGACCCGCCCCCGGAGCTCGAGGGCAAGGTGAACGTCATCCCCGAGATGTCGGACGTCATGGCGCTCGCCATCATGTACATGGGCGGAAAGCCCTGCACCGAGGACCGCGAGCTTCTGCGCAAGGTCCGCGACCAGCTCGTGGCAGCCAAGCCCAAGTGGCAGTCGATGGATTACGGGATGACCGAGAAGCTGTCGTCCTCGGACACGATGGCGTCGGTCAACTGGAACGGCTCGACGATGCGCGCGCGGCTGAACAACCCCAACGTCGTCTACGGCTATCCCAAGGAAGGCTACCCGGTCTGGATGGATTCCGCCGCGATCCTGGCGGATGCGAAGAACGTGGAGAATGCTAAGCTCTTCCTCAACTTCATCATGGATCCCGAGAATGCGGCGATGATCTCGGACTTCGCCAAGTATTCCAACGGCATCCTCGGGTCCGAGGCGTTCATGCCGGACGAGATGAAGAACGCGCCCGAGATCGTGGTGCCCGCGGCGGCGGCGGGCCAGGGGGTGTTCCTGCCGACCTGCCCGTCCTCGGCAAACGATCTCTACACCGCGATCTGGACCGATCTGCAGAAGTGACGGCATGCGCCCGGGGCCGCCAATGGCCCCGGGCAACGCCTGGCGTCGTCCGCGGCCCCGGGTTGCCCCGGCCCCATCGCCCGGGCTATGCCTGCGCCCGCAGCCCCTGCGAGGGCTGCGAGCGAGGAGGCGACGATGAAGGTTCTCTACACCACCAAGGCCACCGCGACCGGCGGGCGCGAGGGGCACGGGCAGACCGAGGACGGCGTGCTCGACGTGACCCTGACCACACCCAAGGAACTTGGCGGCGACGGCAAGCCCGGGACCAATCCCGAGCAGCTCTTTGCCACCGGCTATTCGGCTTGCTTCCTGGGCGCGCTGAAGTTCGTGGCGGGCAAGGAAGGGGTCAAGATCCCCGAGGACACCACCGTGACCGCAACGGTCGGCATCGGCCCGCGCGACGATGGCACGGGTTTTTCGATCGAGGCGGCGCTCGCGCTCCACGTCCCCGGGATGGACAAGGCCCAGGCCGAGGACCTGATGCACAAGGCCCATGTCGTCTGCCCCTATTCCGAGGCGACGCGCAAGAGTGTCGACGTGAAGCTCAGCGTCGTCTGATCATCTGCCCCCGGGGTCGCGCGCGGCCCCGACCTTGGGACCCGCCCTCCGGCAGCGGGGGCGGGTCCCCGCCGCACCCTGCTGTGCCAGCGCCCTGGGGGCCGCCCCGTCACCGTCCCATCGCGGAGCCTGTCCATGCATGCATTCTTCGACCTGACGGGCCGGACCGCGCTGATCACCGGATCGAGCCAGGGCATCGGCCTCGCGCTCGCCCGCGGCCTGGCCTCGGCGGGTGCCGCCATCGTCCTGAACGGGCGCGACGGCGAGAAACTCGCGGCGGCCCAAGCCGTGCTGGTGGGCGAGGGGGCGACGGTGACCCTCGCCCCCTTCGACGTGACCGACGGGGCGGCGGTGCGCGCGGCGGTGGACGGGATCGAGGCCGGGGGCACGGCGATCGACATCCTCGTGAACAATGCCGGGATGCAGCACCGCGCGCCGCTCGAGGATTTTCCGGCCGCGGCGTTTGAGGCGATGCTCGCGACCAACATCGCGTCGGTCTTTCACGTGGGCCAGGCCGTCGCGCGCCACATGATCCGCCGCGGACAGGGCAAGATCATCAACATCGCCTCGGCCACCACCGCGCTCGCCCGCGCAGGCATCGCGCCGTACACCGCGACCAAGGGGGCCGTGGGGAACCTGACCAAGGGCATGGCGACCGACTGGGCGCGCCACGGCCTGCAGATCAACGCCATCGCCCCGGGCTACTTCAGGACCCCGCTCAACGCCGCCCTGACCGCCGATCCCGCGTTCTCGGACTGGCTGGTCAGGCGCACCCCGGCGGGCCGCTGGGGCGATCTGGAGGAGTTACAGGCCGCCTGCATCTTTCTCGCCGGGCCGGGATCGTCCTTCGTGAACGGCCACACGCTCTATGTGGACGGAGGCGTCACGATCTCGTTCTGACGCCGCCCCGGCCCGGCTTGAGCATCCGCGGCCGCTCGGCTAAGCCTGACCCCTGCCAGAGAGAGCCCCGGGGGAGCCGCGCCATGACCAGCAACCGCTTCGACAAGTCCCACCGGCCCAGCCGCCACGTGTCCGAGGGGCCCGCCCGCGCGCCCCACCGGTCCTACATGTACGCGATGGGGCTGAGCGATGCGGAGATCCACCAGCCCTATGTCGGCGTCGCGACCTGCTGGAACGAGGCGGCCCCCTGCAACATCGCGCTGAACCGCCAGGCGCAGGCGGTCAAGATCGGGGTGAAGGCCGGGGGCGGCACCCCGCGGGAATTCACCACCATCACCGTGACCGACGGCATCGCCATGGGGCATGAGGGGA
>JANNOT010000455.1:0-2330 GCA_031399375.1 Paraoceanicella sp. | reverse complement strand
CGGGTACCAGCTGACATGGGCGCCGCCACGGATGGTGATCCTGTCCCGCGCCACCTCCGTCGACGCGAACACGTGGCCCGAGTGTTTGCGGCACATCGTGCAATGGCAGGCGTTCGGTGGCGGCAGGTCGCCCGCGATCTCGAACGTCACCGCCCCGCACAGGCATGATCCCTGGTGCATGTCCGCCTCCTCGCCTGCGGCCGACCCGGCCCTGCGGGCTGCGGAGGCGCGTGGCCCGATACTGCCGCCGCCCGCCCGACGTCACAATGGGCAGGCGATCCGCCCGCCGCGCGACGGCGACGCTGCGATCCTCCCCCCTCGTGCCCGGCGTGCCGCCGCACACTGGCGCCAGGGCGGCCGGGTCTGGCGGTCAGGCCACCGGCTTGCTATGTCTGCGGATCGCCATCCGGGATCGCCAGCCATGACCGACGCCCCCATAACGCCCGAGATCGTCGCCCTGCCCCGCAAGCCTGCGGGCGGGCAGCCGAGCCTGATCGGGCTCCCGCGGGAGGCGCTGCAGGGGGCGCTGGTCGGGGCGGGCGTGCCGGAGGGGCAGGCGCGGATGCGGGCGGGACAGCTCTGGGCCTGGCTCTACCAGCGCGGCGCGCATGATTTCGACCAGATGACCAGCCTGGGCAAGGACACGCGCGCTCGGCTCGCCGATGCGTTCCGCCTCGCGCGGCCCGAGATCGTGACCCGACAGGTCAGCCGGGACGGCACGCGCAAATACCTCCTGCGCATCGATGGCGGGCACGAGGTCGAGGCGGTCTACATCCCCGAAGAGGATCGCGGGACGCTCTGCATCTCGTCCCAGGTCGGGTGCACCCTGACCTGTTCGTTCTGCCATACCGGCACCCAGAAGCTCGTGCGCAATCTGACGGCGGGCGAGATCGTGGGGCAGATCCTCGTCGCCCGCGACGATCTGGGCGAATGGCCCGGCGCGGATGGCCGCCAGCCCGACCGGAGGCTGCTGTCCAACATCGTGCTGATGGGGATGGGCGAGCCGCTCTACAATTTCGACGCGGTCCGCGATGCCATGCGCATCGCGATGGACGGCGAGGGGATCTCGCTGTCGCGCCGCCGGATCACGCTGTCGACGTCTGGCGTCGTGCCCGAGATCGGGCGCGCGGGACGCGAGATCGCGACGATGCTCGCCATCTCGCTCCACGCGACGACGGACGAGGTCCGCGACCGGCTGGTCCCGATCAACAGGCGCTGGAACATCGCCGCCTTGATGCAAGCCTGTCGCGACTACCCGCGGCTGTCGAATGCGGAACGGATCACCTTTGAATACGTGATGCTGCGCGACGTGAACGACAGCGACGCGGATGCCAAGCGCCTCGTGCAGCTGATCGCGGGCATTCCGGCCAAGATCAACCTGATCCCGTTCAACCCCTGGCCCGGCGCCCCCTATGAGCGCTCGACCTGGGGCAGGATCGAGGCATTCGCCGACATCGTGAACCGTGCGGGTTATGCAAGCCCCGTGCGCACCCCGCGCGGCCAGGACATCATGGCGGCCTGCGGCCAGCTGAAGAGCGCCACCGAACGCGGCCGCAGGACCCGGGCCGAGATCGCGGCGGACGCAGGGCTTTAGGCGGCGGTCGCGACCGGGGCCTGCGGCTCGGTCAGGGCGATCGCGCGGCCGGGCAGGCGGATGGTGACGGTCGTGCCGCGGCCCTTGACGCTCTCGAGCGTCAGCGTGCCCCCGTGGAGCTCGACCAGCGACCGCGCCATCGGCAGCCCCAGACCGGTTCCGAGGCGGCGATGCGCCCGGTCGCCCACCTGGCCGAACGGGCGCAAAGCGGTCTCGATCTCGGCCGGCGCCATCCCCATGCCGGTATCGGCGACGCGCAGGAGGACGCCGTCCTCGGAGGTCGCCAGATCGAGGGTCACGCGCCCGCCCGGCTCGGTGAACTTGATCGCGTTCGACAGCAGGTTGAGCAGCACCTGGAGCAGCGCCTGGCCATCGACGCGCCGCCAGACGGGCTGGGGCCCGAGCAGCGTCAGCAGCTCCACATCCGCCTTGCGCGCCAGCGGGCGGACCATCTGCGCGGCCTGGACGGCGATATCGGCGAGATCGGCCGCAGCGGGCGCGAGGTCGAGCCGACCCGCGTCGAGCTTGCTCGCATCGAGGATGCGCGTGACGAGGTGCAGCATGTGCTGGGCCGAGCTGCGGATCTGCTCGTGCAGCGGCGAAGGCGGCAGGCCGCCGGAGCGCACGCGCACGAGTTCGAGCGACCCCAGGATGCCGTTGAGCGGCGTGCGCAAGTCGTGCACGAGGCCCGCGACCTGGGCGGCCTGGGCCTCGGACGAGCGTTCGAGCATCCGCA
>JANNOT010000269.1:0-3676 GCA_031399375.1 Paraoceanicella sp. | reverse complement strand
CAAACTTTTTATTGCATACAGCAACAGCAATATTGATATTATTTACCGGAATGATATTTACAATGTGCCCGATATAAAAAGGGATAACATTATTGGCGATAAAAGTATTTACTTCGACGGCGACCGCGCGGCCGAACCGTTTCGTCAGCCCTGTGATGCGCAGATCCATGACCGCCCCGTGCTGCCCCGGAGCAAACCGGTACGCATGGGTCGTCTCAGTTTTTGGTCAAATTGATGTCGGTTAGATGACACACCCCGTGTCAGCCCGGCACAGGGGTCGCCGCGCCCTCGATGACGAGTTCCACCCGCTCGGCGGCAAAGAGCGTCAGGCCATATTCCACCGGCGTCCCATCGGGCGCGACGTTAAGCGATTCGGCCCGCAGCAGCGGCGCGCCGGGCGAAAGGCGGAGGTGGCGCGCCACGTCCTCGGGCGCAGGCTCGGCCGCGATCCGCGTCCAGGCCCGCTCGTAATCGGCGATGCCGCAGCGCGCCAGCGCCGCGGTGACCGACCCGGTTTCGGGAAGGTGGGCCAGAAATCCGGGCAGGCGCGCGCCGGGGTAAAGCGACCGGGCATGCAGGATCGGGACCTGGTCGGCGAACCGGACGGATTCGACCAGATGGACCTCGGCCCCCACCGGCAGGCGCAGCAGCGCGGCCTCCGCCGCAAGGGCGCGGACCGTCTCGCACCGCAGAAGCCGCTGGCCCGGCACATGGCCCGCCGCGGCGAGGTTGGCCGAAAACCGGGTGCGCCGCCCGATGGGATAGGCGAGCACGGGACCCGTGACGGTCGCCCCCGCACCCCGGCGCACATGGATCAGCCCCGCCCCGGCCAGCGCCGCGCAGGCCCGACGCAGGGTGTGGCGGTGCACGCCGAAGCGGGCGGCGAGCGCCGTCTCGGACGGCAGGCGATCCCCCGGGGCGTAACGCCCCCCCGCGATGTCAGCGGCGAGCGCGTCGCGGATGCGCTGCCAGATCGCGCGATCGGGCTGGCCGACGGGATCGGGCTCGACGTCTGTCACCAAAACTTCACGGGCCTTCTGCTTGCGATCTCGTGTCGCGTCGGATACCTACCTGTCTAGTTGTACAGGAACCCCGGGATGACGCAAGCGATCGATGTCACGTCCGCCCCCACCCGCGCCGCGTGGATGTCGGTGCTCGCCCAGGCGCAGGCCCCGGTCCTGCGGGACCTGATGGCGGCACTGGGCGCGCGCCCCGATTTTGCGTGGCTGCGCCGCCCGGAAACCGGGACGGTGATGGTCCAGGGCCGTGCGGGGGGAACGGGTGCGGCCTTCAACCTCGGCGAGATGACCGTGACCCGCTGCGCCCTGCGCTTGGCCGACGGCCGCGTCGGCCACGGATATGTCGCGGGTCGCGACCTCGACCAGGCGCGGGATGCGGCGCTCTGCGATGCACTGCTCCAGGGGCCGGAGGCCGCGGCGGTCGAGGCGGGCGTGATCGCGCCCCTGCGCGCCGCGCGCGACGCGGACGCGGCAGCCCGCGGCGCCAGGGCCGCGGCGACCCGGGTCGATTTCTTCACCCTGGTGCGGGGAGAGGACTGATCATGGACATCGCAGCCCTGTCGGGCGGTTTCGCCGATGCCCCGCGCGACGCGGCGCGGGCGTTTCGCGCGGCACTCGACGCCATGGCGCGCCCCGGGCGCATCCATGCCGTGGCCGGTGCGACACCGCCGCCACCCCTGCCGGTCGCGGCCGGGGTGCTCGCCCTGACGCTCTGCGACCCCGACACACCGGTCTGGCTGGCGCCCGATCTTGCCACCCCCGCACTGGCGGACTGGTTTGGCTTCCACACCGGGGCACCGGTGGTGGCGGATCGTGCGGCGGCCGCCTTCGCCTTCGGCTCCTGGGCCGCACTGCTCCCCCTCGGCGGGTTCCGGATCGGCACGCCGCACTATCCCGACCGCAGCGCGACGCTCGTCGTCCTGACCGACCGGCTCGACACTGACGGCGCGCGCCTGGGCGGCCCCGGCATCCGCGGCGCGGCGCGGCTGAGCGTGCCGGACGCGGCGGCCTTGCAGGCCAACCGGGCGCTGTTCCCGCTGGGGCTCGATTTTTTCCTCGTCTGCGGCAACCGCCTCGCGGCGCTGCCGCGCACCGTGATCGTGGAGGGTTGAGCGAATGTATGTGGCGGTCAAGGGCGGCGAGCGGGCGATCGAGAACGCCCATGCCTGGCTGGCCGAGGCACGGCGGGGCGATCCGATCACGCCCGAGCTCTCGCTCGACCAGATCCGCGGGCAGCTCTCGCTCGCCGTCGCCCGGGTGATGGCCGAGGGGTCGCTTTATGACGCCGATCTGGCCGCGCTCGCCCTCAAGCAGGCGCGCGGCGACATGATCGAGGCGATCTTCCTGATCCGCGCCTACCGCACGACCCTGCCGCGCTTCGGCACCGCGCGCCCGCTCGACACCGGGGCGATGGCCTGTACCCGGCGCATTTCGGCGACCTACAAGGACGCGCCGGGCGGCCAGGTTCTGGGGCCCACCTTCGACTACACCCACCGGCTGCTCGACTTCGCGCTCGCCGCCGGGGGGGCGGTGCCCGCGGCGCCGTTGGGCGACGCGCCCCCGGGTCCCACGCCCCACATCACCGCGTTCCTGAACCAGGAGGGGCTGATCGAGCCCGAGCACCCCGCCGAACGCCCGGCGCCTGACCTGACCCGCGAACCCCTCGCCTATCCCGCCGACCGCGCGCTGCGGCTTCAGGCTCTCGCCCGTGGCGACGAGGGGTTCCTGCTCGGGCTCGCCTACTCGACCCAGCGCGGCTATGGCCGGACCCATGCCTTCGTGGGCGAGTTGCGCATCGGCCTCGTCGGTGTTGAGATCGATATCCCCGAGCTCGGCTTCGCCATCGAGATTGCGCGCATCGAGGTGACGGAATGCGAGACGGTGAACCAGTTCAAGGGATCGCGCACCGAGCCGCCCCAGTTCACCCGCGGCTACGGCCTCGTGCTCGGCCAGTCCGAGCGCAAGGCGATCTCCACGGCCCTGGTGGACCGCGCCCTGCGCTGGTCCGAGCTTGGCGAGGACTTCGTCGGCGCCCCGGCCCAGGACGAGGAATTCGTGCTGAGCCATTGCGACAACATCCAGGCCTCGGGCTTTGTCGAGCACATCAAGCTGCCCCATTACGTGGATTTTCAGGCCGAGCTCGAGATGGTGCGAAAGCTGCGGCGGGAGGCGGCGGAATGACCCCCTACAACTTCGCCTATCTCGACGAGCAGACCAAGCGGATGATCCGCCGCGCGCTGCTGAAGGCCGTGGCGATCCCCGGCTACCAGGTCCCCTTCGCGAGCCGCGAGATGCCCATGCCCTATGGCTGGGGTACGGGCGGGGTGCAGGTGACGGCGGCATGCCTGACGCCCGAGGATACGCTGAAAGTGATCGACCAGGGCGCGGACGACACGACCAATGCCGTCTCCATCCGAAAGTTCTTCCAGAAGACCGCAGGGGTCGCCACCACCGAGCGGACGGCCGAGGCGAGCGTGATCCAGACCCGCCACCGCATCCCCGAGCATCCGCTGGAGGAGGGGCAGATCCTCGTCTACCAGGTTCCGATCCCCGAGCCCCTGCGGTTCCTCGAGCCGCGCGAGACCGAGACGCGGCGGATGCACGCGCTCGAGGAATACGGGCTGATGCATGTGAAACTCTACGAGGACATCGCCCGC
>JANNOT010000450.1:0-2024 GCA_031399375.1 Paraoceanicella sp. | reverse complement strand
GGCGTCGAGAGCGCGCCCGGGGACGGCAGCACCTTCTGTTTCTCGGTGCGGCTCGGCACGCTGGTGGCGCCTCCCGTTGATTCGCTGCTCACGCTGCCGGCGCTGCGGGGCGTGCGCGTCCTCGGCGTCGATGACCATGCGGTGAACCGGGCCATCCTCGAGGCGCAGCTCACCGCCTGGGGCATGCAGATCGACTGCGTCGTCGATGGCGCCACGGCCCTCTCGAGCCTGACAGCGGCGCATGCGGACGGCCGCCCCTATGCCCTGGCCATCCTCGACTATCAGATGCCCGGGATGGACGGCCTCGAGCTCGCCGAGGCCATCCGGGCCGATCCGGCGCTGGCGCACACGCGGTTGGTCCTGCTCAGCTCGGTGAGCCAGCATGGACACGGCACGGCGGCGCGCCGGGCCGGAATCGCGGCCATGCTGACCAAGCCAGTGCGCCAGGCGGACCTGCGCAGATGCCTTCTTGCCGTCATGAGCGCACGCGAGACGACGGTCCATCCGCCCCGTGACGATGGTCGCCGCGCGGTGGCGCTGGACCCGCTCCACGCGCGCGTGCTCGTGGTCGAGGACAATGTGGTCAACCAGAAGGTCGCCGTTCGCCTCCTGGAGAAGCTGGGCTGCCGTGTGGACGTGGCGGCCGATGGCCGCGAGGCGCTGGAGCTCCTCGGGGGGCTCGCCTATGACCTCGTGTTCATGGACTGCCAGATGCCCGAGATGGATGGGTTCGAGGCCACCCGTGTCATCCGGGAGCGCGAGGCCTCCTCGGGGAATCATGTCCCGATCATTGCCATGACGGCCAATGCCATGGCGGGCGACGCCGAGCGATGCCTGGCCGCCGGCATGGACGACTACCTCAGCAAGCCGGTGTCGTTCGAGGCGCTGGCGACAGCGGCGCGCGCGTGGGCGGCAGCATCGCCGGCGCGCCCGTTCCGGGCCGTTGCCACGCCCGAGCCCGACGCCCCGGTGGCGCCATGACCCTTACCCGCGGGCGACCGAGCCTCGCGGCTCGTCAGGATGCGGGCAGCAGCCCCACCCGCAGCACGTAGAGGCCCCAGGCGACGAGGGCGCCGCCCGAGACATCAACGGCTTCGTGATCGGACCGGTGATCGCGGCGATGTTCATGGCCGCCTGGAACATCTTCGCGGCATCGAGGCAGGGGATGGCGATCGGCCGCCCCGGCGGTTGACGTCGAGCCCCCTCGACGACGTCACTCGCGCACCAGCTCGATCGTGCCCTCCCGGGCGGGCAGGATGGAGGCCGTCCCGTGGAACTGCCCGAGCAGCCGGGAGCCCTCCAGCGTCAGCACGATCTCGCCGTCGCCCGGCAGCGCGAACTGCAGCATTCTCCCGCACATGCTGCCGTGGTAGCGGGCGGACTGGGACAGCGCGCCGGCGAGGAACGTGAACTGCCCGATCGCGCGGCCGGGTGCATCCTGGTGGCGATCAGCTCGGTGCTCCTCGGCGACTCCATCGGGTTCGTCTGGGGCGTGGCGAGCGGCTACCTAAGCGGACGGGCCGATCTCTTCAGCCAGCGGGTGCTCGACGTGCTGATGTCGCTGCCGGCCCTCATTCTCGCGCTGCTGCTCATGGCCGCCCTGGGGGCGGGCCTCTCCACGGTGATCATCGCCATCGCGGTCACCGGGGTGCCGCTGAGCACGCGCGTCGTCCGGTCGATGGTCCTGTCGGTCAAGGAGCTCTCCTACGTGGAAGCGGCCAGGATGCTGGGGGCCTCCGGCGCGCGCGTGATGGCCCGGCACGTGGCGCCCCAGTGCGTGGCCCCCTTCCTGATCCTCACCACCGGGCACCTGGGCGCGGCCATCTTCATCGAGGCCGCGCTGAGCTTCGTGGGGGTCGGCGTGCCGGCGCCGACGCCGAGCTGGGGCAGCATGCTGGGCGGCGTCCTCGGACCGGCGCGAACAGCCCCGACCGCTTCAGGTCGGCGGTGATCACCTGCGCGACGTTCTGGCTGAGCTCGTCCACGCTGCCCGCGGCGCCGACGAAGGGCGGGATCGCGATCGG
>JANNOT010000170.1:0-26417 GCA_031399375.1 Paraoceanicella sp. | reverse complement strand
GGCGCGGTGATCGAGGCCGAGGGGTCCGCCCCGCACCGGGCCGCCCTGCGCTTTGCCGGGCCGGCGGGGCGCTACACGCTCTCCCTGCGCTACGGCGACGAGCGCGACGGGGTCAGCCGCATGAGCGTGCGGGTGAACGGGGCCCCGGTGGCAAGCTGGCTCTGGGACGAGGATCGCGGGTCCGACACGCTCGATGACCGGACCCTGGCGGTCCGCCCAGCCGCGGCACTGACGCTCGCCCCGGGAAGCTGCATCGAGCTTCTGGGCGAGCCCGACGGGGGCGAGCCGCTGCGGCTCGACACCCTCATCCTCGCCCCCCTGGCCGGTGCCGCCTGCGGCCCGGCCGCAGCGGTGGCCGAACTGCTCCGCGATCCCCCCGCCTCGGCCCCCGGGGGCGGGTGCTGAGCCGGAGGGCCGGACCGGCGACGCCGCGCATGGGGCCCCCGGTTCCAGGTCCACCGTCTCCGACCCCGTCCCCGACCGCGAACGCGTCCCGACGCGTCCCCGATCCGGTCCCTGGCCCCCGGCCGCGGTCCGCCGTCACTCGATCCGGACGGTGATCTCGAGCACGTCGCCCGGCAGGACGGGGGTGTCGATCGTCGCGGGCATCCGGGTCTGGACCCCGTCCACCGCACGGCTGATGGCAAAGAGGGTCGTGACCGGCCCCGCCACCGCCTCGACCGCCCCCATCTCGCGCATCAGCGCGAGGCCCGCGTCGCGGTCGATCAGGGCGGTCGCGCGCCGTTCCTCGGCCTCGATGCGGGCATCGATCAGCGCCTCGGCATAGCGCGAGCGGGCGGTGTCGGCGGCGTTCCCGGCATTGACCGCGGTCTGGCGGGCGCGGGCGGCGAAGGCGGCGGCCTCGAGCTCGTCGGCCCGGTAGTCATCGGCATCGACCTGGCGCTCGAGCACCTGCTCGCGCCGGGCGAGCCCGCGCTCGGCCAGCCCGGCGAGATCGGCCAGCACCGCCTCGGTCGCGCGGAGCTGGCTCGCGACGATCCCGCGGCGCTGCTCGAAGGACTGCGCCTCCTCGCGGGCAAGCGATTGCTGCGCCTCGGCCCCGCGCACCGCGATCTCGAGCACGTCCCGCCGCGCCGCGACCAGGGCGGCCTGGAGATGGTCGAGCGTGTCCTGGGGCGGCGGGGTCTGCGCAGGCGCCGCACCCCGGGCCCAGGCAAGCTCGGCCTCCAGTGCCGCGACCAGACCGTCGAGCCGCGCGATCTGGCGGCGGGCCTGCTCGACCTTGCGCGCCTCGTCGGCAAGCCGGATGCCCTGGCCCCCCGACAGATCGGCGGCGCGCCGATAGCCCTGGGCGAGCGCCAGCACCTTCAGCGCCGTCAGGCCGGGGGCAAAGGGATAGACCCCCGGCGCCTCGACATCCCCCAGCACGAAGATGTCGCGGTAGCGCTCGACCCGGGCGACCACCGAGGCCTGGCCCTGGAACCGCGCCCCGATGGCCGCGGCAAGGTCACGCTCGACCGCCTCGACCGTCCGGCCCGCGATCTCGACCGGACCGATCATGTGGATCGAGATCCGCCCGTCGGGCCGGACCTCGTAGCTTGCCGTCAGGTCGGGCTGGCCCAGGACCGAGACCGCGATCACATCGCCGGGTCCGAGCGCATAGCCCCCCGGCACCGGCTCGGCCGCCCGCGCCCCCGGCCCGGCCAGCACCAGAGCGATCCCGAGCGCCGCCCGGGCCATGCCGATCCACCGCACCATCGCCGCATCCCGCCTCATGCCCGCACCCCGCCTCATGCCCGCACCCCCGTTACCGGACCTGTCCCCGGCCCCGTCCCCGGCCCCGGACCCGGACCCGTCCCCGGACCCGTCCCCAGTTCCACCCCAGCGATCCGCGGCAGGGCGATGGCAAGGGCGAGCATCATCCACATCATCCGGGCATAGGCATCGTGCAGAAACACCATGGCGCAGAAATATCCCCCCAGCGCGATCCCGAGCGTCGCGTAGCGATAGCGCAGATCCGCCCGCCCGGCCGCGCGCGCGATCGCCATGGCCCGCACGACCCCCGCCGCCGCCGCGCCGAGCAGGGCGAGAAAGCCCAGGAACCCCACGATCCCCATCTCGGCCAGCACCTCGAGATAGATGCTGTGGGCCGAGCGCTCCTGGCCATTGCGGAACTTCAGCCCGAGGTTCAGCGAATAGTCCTGGAAGTTCACGTTGTAGTTGCCCGATCCCACACCCAGCAGCGGATGGTCGCTGAACTGGGCGATCGCCACGACCCATTGCGCGAGCCGCCCCTGGATCGAGGCGTCCTGGAGCGTACCGAGATCGCCGCCCAGGGCGAGCAGCGAGCCGAACCGTGCGACGAGCGCGTCCGACAGGACCGCCCCCGCCACCGCCCCGGCAAGCGCGAACACCAGCGCGAGCCGCAGCGCCGTGCGCCGGTCAAAGAGCAGGAGGGCAAGCCCCCCCATGGCGAACATGGCGAGCAGCGCGCCGCGCGACTGGGTCAGCAGGATGCAGGTGACGATCGCCCCCGCGGCATAGGCGCAGAGCACGCGGTGGGCAAAACCCTGTCCGAACACCAGCCCGTGCAGCGCGATGGGCAGCAGGATGACGAGAAGAGCGCCAAAGAAGTTCGGGTCCGTCAGCGGCCCCGCGAGCCGCCCGCTGTCATACATCGAGCGCGCAAAGCCGTAATAGTCGTTCGTCAGGTCCCCTGCGACACCGTATTTGTAGAGCGCGAGCGTGCAGACGCCGATCGCGGTTGCGAGCAGCGCCGCAAAGACGGTGCGCAGCGCCTCCGCCCGGGTGAAGAAGGCGACGACCAGAAGGGCGATCCCCGCATCCTTGAGAAACTCGGTGAACCCCGTCAGCGCGACCTGCCAGTCCGTCGCCGTGGGCACGCCGATCAGGATCAGAGCCCCGAACGCCCCGAAGAGGCCGAGCGCCCGGGGGTCGACCAGCAGCGCCTCGCCCCGGGCGAGCCAGCGGTAGCCGAGCAGCACGAGCGCGCCGGGCAGCAGGAACTTGGCGAGCGAAGGCGCGCCGAAATAGGTGATGAGGTTGTCGCTGACATTGGCCGCGATCACGACGACGATGCCTGCGAGCCCCAGGAGCGGTCGCGAGAGCACGATCCCCCCCCCCGCCGCGGCCGCAAGCCCCAGGGCCGCCAGGCGCGGATCCCCCGCCCCGCCCAGGTACCAGCCAAGCGCCATCGCCGCCGAAAGCCCCGCGGCCTGGACCGCGAGGTCGAGCCGCAGCCCCCCGCGCGGCAGGGGGCGGAGGGCGGCGGCGCTAGGCGGACTGGTCGGCACGGCGCACCATCCCGTCGGCGGATGCCACGGCAACGGGGGAGGCGGATGCCACCACCGCGTGGGTGGCGGATGCCACGGTGGCGGGGGTGGCGGATGCCACGGTGGCGGGGGTGGCGGATGGGGCGTCGTGCACCACGACGGACCCGGGCGGGGGTGCGGCCGCCGCCATGGGCAGCGGATCGGGGGTGCCGTGCCAGCGCCATGCCGTCTCGACGATGGTCGAGAGATCCGAGTGCCGCGTCAGATCCGCGCCCAGCAGCGCCCGGGCGGCGGCGGGATCGGCCACGAGCTCGGGGGCGTCCCCGGTCCGGCGCGGGGCGGTGTCGTGGGGGACGGGCCGCCCGGCCGCGCGCGCGACGCGGTCAAGCACGGCGCGCACCGAATAGCCCTGCCCGGTGCCGAGGTTCAGCGTCCGGCTCGTGCCGCCGGCCTGCAGGTACCCGAGCGCGCGCACATGGGCCTCGGCCAGGTCGGTCACATGGATGTAATCGCGCACCGCCGTCCCGTCCGGGGTCGCGTAATCGGTGCCAAAGACCTGGAGCGGCGCCGCGCGCCCCGCCGCCGCCTCGATGGCAAGCGGCACGAGATGGGTCTCCACCCCCCGCCGCTCGCCGATCTCGCCCGCGGGATCGGCCCCGGCGGCGTTGAAGTAGCGCAGGATCACATGGGCAAGCCCATAGGCGGTCCCATGGTCGGCCAGGATGCGCTCGACCATCAGCTTGGACTGGCCATAGGGATTGAGCGGCCGGCAGGGCGTTGCCTCGTCGATGGGAAGCCGGTCGGGCGCGCCATAGACCGCACAGGTGCTCGAGAAGACGAGCCGCCCGATCCCCGCCGCCCGCAGCGCATCGAGCAGGGTGATCGCGCCCCCGACATTGACGCGGTAATAGAGGGCGGGGTCGCGGACAGAGTCCCCCACGAGCGAGAGTGCCGCGAAATGCATGGCCGCCACCGGACGCCACCGGGCGAGCACCGCCCCGAGCCGCGCGCCGTCGCAGACATCGCCCCGCTCCAGCGGTCCCCAGCGCACGGCCCAGCGATTGCCGGTCGAGAGCGTGTCATAGGCGACCGGCAGGTAGCCCGCCCCGGCCAGCGCCTTGCACGCGTGGCTGCCGATATAGCCCGCCCCACCCGTCACCAGCACGCAGCCCCGTTCACCCGACACCATCCGCACCCCCGCCACATCCACTCGCCAGACCCGAACACGTAACCCGAACACATGGGCCAAACACCGGGTTCCCGCACCCCGCCCACACACCGTGGCATACGGGGGTGACACCCGCGGTGGCACCCGGGTCCACTCCACCCTGTCGCGGTGCAGCATGGGCCAAGCCACCCGAACTGGCAAGCATCCGGGACTGGCAAGGATCCGGGACTGGCAAGGATCCGGGACTGGCACCCATCCGGGACGCGGCGCCGCCCCGCCACCCGGAAAGACGGGGATGACTGCCCCATCCCGCCCCCATCCATCCCCCGCCGATGGCGCGCGGGGATCGTCCACCGCCCCCGCCAGCCATGCCGCGGCGCAGCATTCTCGCGAATCGCCTGTGATTCGCCAGGTGTGCAGCCATATGCCCCCCTGGCAGGCCGCATCTTTTGCCCAGAAAACCGGCATTAACCAATAAATTAACCTTTTGTTAACAATCAGAAGTTGAATAAGAAAAAGTTTTTCCTATTTCAGGTTGCAAATACTGCCCCGAAAATATCTCGCAAATGCAAAAAAAACGGTTTAATCTCAGCCCCGTACTGTGGTTGCCTATGGGCATGTCTGGGAGTAGCAGGACTATGTATGTCGCAGGCGTTCCGCAATCCGCTTTTTCGACTAGGGGAATACTTTCGGCGCATTCGGTAGAGACGGGGTTCAGGCCGAAATATCCGCGACTACACCGGGCCTACAACATCGTTGTCGCGCTGGCTCTCTGCCTTCTGGTGCTGCCGCTGATCCTGGTGATCGTGCTCGCCCTGTTCGTCACCCAGGGTCGGGAGATATTCTATCGCGGTCCGCGGGTCGGTCTGAACCAGCGGATCTTCCACATCCTGAAATTCCGCACCCTCGACAACGAGAAGGCCGCGCGCCTGACCCAGGACGGGGTGCTGCCGCCGGGGACCGGGATCGAGACCCCGCTCGGCAAGTTCCTGCGCGACACCCGGCTCGACGAGATCCCCCAGCTCTTCAACGTGCTTGCGGGCGACATGAACCTCTGCGGGCCGCGCCCGGTGCGCCCGGTGATGGCCACGCTCTACCGGCGCGAGGTTCCGCGCTTTGACGACCGCTTCACGGTCAAGCCCGGGCTGGTGGGACATTCCCAGGCCCTGATGAGCCATGGCACCTCGAAGATCATCCGCGAGCGCTACAACCGCCTGCTCTGCAAGGCCCCCGTCAGCTACCGGGCCGAGATCGCGCTGATCGCCGTGGTGGGAAGCTGCGTGATCGCCCGGGGCTGTCGCACCCTGCTGGCTGCGCTGGCCCAGCGTCTCGCCGGCACGCGCCGGTCCGGGGAATCCGCCGACACGCTGCGTGCACGGCGCCTGCGGGTGACCTTCACCGATGCCGCGACCCGCGGGGTGCACCCGGTGCTCGCCATCGGCAAGGACCGCTTCCTGCTCGCCAGCCGGGCCGGGGCGCCGTTCCCGGCCGGGACCCAGGGCTGGATCGGGCTGGTGCTGCCCAACGGCTCGCGCCGCCGGGCCCGGGTGCATATCGGTCCGACCGAGACCGCCGAGGCGGTCGCGCCCTCCGATTACGCCTACCACCCCGCGTCGGATTTCGCCGACTATCTCCTCGGTCGCTATCTCATGATGATCGTCGTGGTGCCCCATAAATCGCATCTTGCCCTCGTCTCGCTCGGCGGGCGGATCGCGCGCGCCTGGCCGCGCGCCCGCCCGGCCGGGTCGGCGGCCCGACCGGCCGGCCCGGCATCGGCGATGGTCGAGCTGCCCTGAGCGACACGGGGCGGGCGGGATCGGCGGGGATCGGCGCGAAAGATTTGCGGCAAAGGAATTTTCGGACGACATCCCCGACGGACCCGGATGCGGTCATTCCTTGGGAAACGGGTCAGGGCTTGCTATACCTGTGCCGGGTTTGCGGTTTGTAGAAGGAGGCGTGCGTGATTGCCCTGACGGTCGAGGTTCTGGCCCGGTATTTCTGGCGGATCGCCTTCGTGGCGCTGGTCTGCGCGGGGGCCGCGGCGGCCGCGCTGCTGCAGCGCGCGGACGTGTTCGAGGCACGCACGCTCCTGCTCTACAAGCTCGGCCGCGAATATGTCTACGTGCCCGATGACAGCAACAGCGGCGCCAAGGCGCCCGACCAGGGCGACCTGCAATTCGTGGTCAATGCCGAGATGCAGATCGTGAACAACCGCGAGCTGCGCGAGGAGACGCTGGTCCGCCTCGGCCCCGTGCGGGTCTATCCCGCCCTGGCCACCGCGGCCGATCCGGTGGTCGAGGGCGAGCGGATGCTCAACGAGGCGGTCTCGATCAACGCGGTCCCCGGCACCTACATGGTCCAGATCAAGGTGCGCCACGAGGACCCGGTCCTGTCGGCCGAGATTGCCAACACCCTCATCAAGGTCTATCTCGACCGGCGTGCCGCGATCTTTCGTGGGCAGGAGACGCAGTTCCTGCGCGACCAGCTCGCCGCCGCCCAGGCCCAGGTCGCCCAGATCTCCCAGAGCATCCGGACCCTGATCGCGGACAAGGCGCTCTATTCCTACGAGAACGAGCTCAAGATCCTGACCGGCCAGCAGGCCCAGCTGCGCGAGCAGCGCTCGCAGGCGCAGGCCGCGCGCGCGGGGTTGATCGCGCGCCAGGGCTCGGTCCTTGCCGAGCTGTCGCGCACCGAGGCCCGGGTGACCGAGTATCAGGACTATGCCCGCAACCCCGCCACGACCGCGCTCGAGAGCCAGATCCTCGCGCTCGAGGCCGAACGGCGCACGGCGCTGCGCACCCTGGGCGAGGTGCATCCGATCGTCGTGAACCTCGATGCCGAGCTTGGCGCGCTGAGCGCCAGGAAGGCGTCCGAGCCCGCGCAGGTCTTCTCGGGCACCCGCTCGGCCGCGAACCCGATCCGCAGCCGGCTCGAGGGCGATCTGGTCGCCGTGCGCATCGCGCTCAGCGAGCAGGACGCCCGGCTGACCGATCTGACGCTCCAAATCGACGAGGGCGACCGGCGGCTGCGCGAATTCGCCCAGGTGACCGACGAGGTCGACCTGATGCAGCAGCAGCTCGCCCGCCAGCAGGCCCAGGTCACCTCGTTCGACGCCCGCGTGCGCGAGGCCGAGATCATCGACAGCCTCGACCGCGACGGGCAGACCAACGTGCGGATCATCGAGCAGGCCGCCCCGCCGCTCGAGCCCATCGGCATCCCCAAATCGGTGCGCCTGCTGATCGCGCTCCTCTTCGGGGCCGCCGTGGGGCTCGGCGCGGCGATCCTGTCGCACCTGATGCGGCCCACCTTCCTCTCGGCCGAGATGGTCGGCCGCCGCCTGCACCTGCCGGTTCTGGCCGAGGTGCCCTATCTCCCCCGCGCGGTGCGGGTCTGAGATGGTCGCCGACATGGCCGAGCCGCTGCGTGACAGCGGCATCCCCGGGGGCGGGACCAGGGGCGCCGCGGGAGGTGTCGCTGGGGGTGTCGCTGGGGGTGTCGCTGGGAGCGTCGCTGGGGCGGGACCGGGTCACCCGGCAGGGTCCGGGGTCCTGGCAGGACTGGGGGCGCTGATAACCGGCATCCCCCCATCGACGGCCACGTCTTCCGGGACCACGTCTCCGGGGGCCACGTCTCCGGGGGCCACGTCTGCGGGGGCCACGTCTGCGGCGAGCCCGTCCGGCCTTTCTCCCTCCGGGCCTACCCCCTCCGGGCCTACCCCCTCCGGGCCTACCCCCTCCGGGCCTACCCCCTCCGGGCCTACACCGTCCGGCCCGGCGGGCATGTCCCTGTCCGGCCCCCCCCCGGGGGAACTCGTCGCAGGTGTCGCGGCCTTCGGTCCGCTCGCACCCGGGGCGAGCCTGCTCGAGACCCATGCCGAGCAGGCGAGCGGTCTCCTGCAGGCCATCGCCACCCTCGGCCTCGATGCCGCACCGCGGATCGTGCAGATCGTGGCCCCGAGCGGGGGCGAGGGCGCCTCCGAGATCGCCCGCGGCACCGCGCGGCTGGTGGGCCGCACGCTCGATCCCGCGGTCTGCCTGGTCCGCATCGCGGCCATCGGCACGGCCGACGGCCGTCCCGTTCCGGCGACGGGACCGGGTACGACGCCAGCGGCGATACCGGCGGCGACACACGCGGCGACACATGCGCCGGGCAACGGCGCCCCGCGGCCGGGCGGGCCGAGCCTGCTCACCCTCGCGCCCGAAGGGGTCGCGGGGCTCCTGAGCCGCGGGCTGCGCCAGAGCCTCGAGACGCTGGCCCCCCAGGCGCGGGTCTTCATCATCGACAGTCCCGCGGTGAACCGGTCGGTCGAGGCGTTCCTGATCGCCCAGCAATCGGACGGGGTCGTGCTGGTGCTGGAGGCCGAGCGGACCTTCGAGGCCGAGGCCGTCGCCGCCCGCGCCGTGCTCGAGCGGGCGGGGGCGCGGCTCCTGGGGGCGGTCCTGAACCGGCGCCGCTACCGCGTGCCCGGCCCGGTCGCCCGGGCCTTCGGCCTCGGCACGGCCCCCGCGGGGGCGCCGCGGGGGCGGGGCTGGCTCCCGGCGCTTCTCTTCCTCCTGCTCGGCATGGGGATCGTGCTCGCGATCCCTGCGCTGCGCGCGCCGCTTGTCGCGCAGCTCATCCTTCTGGGTGTCGCGCAGGACGCGATCCCCCCGGCGCTCCTGCCCCCTCCCACGACCTCGCCCCCCGGAGACTAGCGGCGGGCGGACCGGGATCGGGTGGCGGGTGTGGCAGGGCGTGCGCAGAAGGGGGGGAGAGGCGATGGACGGAACCGGGGCTGACCGGGAGGCGAGGCTGACGCGACCGGGATCGCAAGCCACCCCGCGGCATGGCGGCGCGCCACGTCCGGCCATGGCGCATCCCGGTGCCGCGGCGGGTATCGCAGTGCCGGAGATGGTGGCGCGAGAGACGGCGGTGCCGGAGATGGCGGCGCAGGAGGGGGCGGCGCTGGCCCCGGTCCGGGCTGCGGGCCTCTGGCCGTCCCCCGTCGATGGCCGGGCCGACGGCCACATGGCCGGCGTGGGTCGGGTCCGCCGCGGGCCCGTGGCGCTCTACATCATCGACAGCCTCGGGGTGGGCGGGGCCGAGACCCTGCTCCTCGACCTCGTCGATGCCGCCCGTGCCGCGGGCTATGCCCCCCATGTCGCCTATTTCACGCCCGGTCCGCTCGAACCCGAATTCACCGCCCGCGGGGTGCCGCTGACCCGTCTCGGGACCCGGGGGCTGCGCGATCCGGGGGTCTGGTGGCGGGCCTATGCGCTGATGCGGCGCCTGCGGCCCGCGGTCGTGCACACCCACCTGACCAAGAGCGACCTGGTGGGCCAGCCCGCGGCCTGGGCGGCCGGGGTGGGGCGGCGGATCTCGAGCCTGCACAACACCGACCCCTGGCGCAGGCAGCGCCCGCTCGCCGCGCTCTACCGCCTCGCGACATCCGGGGTCCAGACCCGCATCGCGGTCTCGGGCAGCGTGGCCGCCCATGCGCGCGCCACCCGCTCGGTCCCCGGACCCGGGCTCGTGACCATCGACAACGGGGTGGACCTGGCCCGGTTCGATCCCGCCACCGTTGCCCCGCTCGACCTCTCGCCGTTCCTCCCGGGTCCCCGGCCGGGCGGGCAGGCGATCATGGGCATCATCGGGCGGCTGACCGCGCAGAAGGACCATGCGGGCTTTCTCGAAGCGACCGCGCTCCTCGCCGCGCGGCGGCCGGGACTGCGCAGCCTCATCGTGGGGGACGGGCCGCTCCGCGCCACACTCGAGGCGGACGCCGCGGCGCGCCGCCTTCTCCCCGGCCCGGTCGCCTTCACCGGCGTGATCCGCGAGATGCCGGCCCTGCTCGCCGCACTCGACATCGTGGTCTTCTCCTCGGCCTGGGAGGGGCTGCCCATGGTCCTGCTCGAGGCGATGGCGATGGGCAAGCCCGTCGTCTCGACCGCAGTCGGCGCGATCCCCGAGGTGCTGGGAGAAGGGCTGGGAGAAGTGCTGGGCGAGGGGCAGGGCGAGGGGCAGGCGGGGCTGCTCGTCCCCCCGGGCGATCCTGCGGCCCTCGCCGCGGCGATCGGGCGGCTGGCCGACGACCCGGACCTGCGCGCCCGGATGGGGGAAGCGGCCCGGGCACGGGTGCGGGCGCGCTACGGCGCGGGGCGGCTCCATGCCCGGATCCTCGCCCTCTATGGCGAGCGGGCGGAGGGGGGGGCATGAGCGCGCATCCCCTGCGGATCCTTGCCCTGACCAAGTCCACCGGGGGGCTCGCCTTCTACAACCGCGCCCTGCTCCTGGCGCTCGATGCGGCGCGGTTCGAGAGCCATACCCTCTGCCTCTCCGAGGGGGGGGCGCGCTACGCGGCGGATCTGGGCGCGCTCGGCCTCTCGGCCGAACCGATGGCCATGGCGCGCTACCGGCTCGATCCCCTGGGGGATCTGCGCCTGCTCGCGCGCGTCATCGCCACGGCCCGCGCGCGCCGCCCCGACGTGATGGTGGCCCATGGCGCGAAGGCGGGGGTGATCGCGCGCATCGCGGGGATCGCAACGGGCACGCCCGCGATCGTCCGCCAGGCCTCGCTGCCCTTTCTCGCCCGGGTCCAGGGGCGGCGCGCCCCGCTCTACTGGGCGCTCGAGACAGCGACCCGGCCGCTCGGGGGCCACATGGTGGCGCTGACCGATGCCGCGCGGCGCGCGACGATCGCCCACCGGGTCTTTCCGGCCGCCCGGATCACGGTGATCCATACCGGGGTCGACACCACCCGCTTCGCCCCGGGCGGGGGGCGGGACGCGGTGGTGGCCGGGCTCGGCCTCGACCCCGCGCGCCCGGTGATCGGCTGGGTGGGGCGGTTCGAGCCGCAGAAGGCCCCCTTCGACTTTCTCGACGCGCTCGGCCCCCTCGCCGCGGCCCACCCGGGCGTGCAGGTGGTGATGGCGGGCGAGGGGCGGCTGCAGGCGGAGATCGGCGCCGCCGTGGCGGCGCGGGGGCTGGGCGGGGTCGTGCGGCTCCTGCCCTGGCAGACCGACATGCCGCGCCTGCTCGAGGGGTTTGACATCTACGCCCTCTCCTCGCGCTGGGAGGGGCTGCCCATCACCCTGCTGGAGGCGATGGCGGTCGGGGCGGCGCCGGTGGCGACCGCCATCGACGGGGCGCCCGACGTGATCGAGCCGGGGGTCAGCGGCCTGCTCGTGCCCCCGGCCGATCCCGTGGCGATGACCGCGGCACTGGGATCGCTCCTGGCCGATCCCCCGCGGCGCCTGGCCATGGGCCGGGCGGCACGGGCCCGGATCGAGGCGCGGTTCCAGACCGCGTCCATGGTGCGCGCGTGGGAGGATCTGCTGCAGCGCACCGCCCGGGGCGCGCGGCCCGCGGCGCTGGTGGGGCGCATGGCATGACCGTGCAGCGGTCCCTGGCCCATCCCCCGGCCCATGCGCGCGCCCCGGCGCACGCCCACGCCCACGCCCCAGCCCCGGCGCACGCCCAGGCCCATCCTCCCCTGGTGGCCTCCGCCGCCCGGCCCCTGCGGCTGGTGCAGATGATCGACAGCCTGGTGACCGGCGGGGCGGAGCGGCTGATCCTGACCCTTGCCGAGGCGGTGGCGGACCGTCCGGGGATCGACCTGCGGGTCTTCGTGCTCTCGGACCGCGCCACCCCGTTCCGGACGGCGCTGGAGGGGATGGGGATCGCGGTCGAGACATTTGCGGGGCGGAGCCTCGTCGATCCCGCGCGCCTGCTGCGGGTCATGCGCGCCCTGCGGCGGAACCGCACCGAGATGGTCCATGCCCATCTGACCAGCGCCATCGTCGTGGGCGGGGTGGCCGCGGGGCTGCTCGGCCTGCCCTTTGCCTGCACCGTGCACAATGTGCGCCCCAGCGTGAGCCGGGTCAGCCGGGCGCGCGCCATGCTCTACCGCGCGGTTCTGGGCAGACCCCGGGTGCACCGCATCGCCGTCGGCACGGCGGTGGCCGAGGCCAATGCGGCCGATGCGGGCGGGCGGCCCTTCGCCGTCATTCCCAACGCGGTCGCCCCCGCCATCGCCTGGACCGGCGATGACCGGGCGGCCGCGCGGGCCGAATTCGGCATCCCCCCCGACGCGCCGCTGATCATCGCCGTCGGCTCGCTCTATCCGCAGAAGGCGTTCGGCGACCTTCTGGCTGCCTTCGCCCTGGTGCGGCTGCGGGTCCCCGGCGCGCACCTGCTGATCGTGGGGCGCGGCGAGCAGGCGGCGCTGCTGGCCGCGCAGGGGGCGGCGCTGGGGCTCGGGGACAGCCTGACATTCGCGGGGCTGCGCCTCGACGTGCCGCGCCTGCTCGCGGCCGCCGATCTCTTCGCCTCGTCCTCGCACTGGGAAGGGGCGCCCGTCTCGCTGCTCGAGGCGATGGCGACGGGCCTGCCCTGCGTGATGACCGATGTGGGCGACAACGCGCGGATGCTGGCGGGCACGGGCGCCGCGATCGTGCCGGCCGCCAACCCCCCGGCCCTGGCCGCGGCGCTGGCGGACCTGCTCGGCGATCCGGCCCGGCGCGCCGCGGCCGGGGCGGCGGCGCGGGCGCGCGCGCTCTCGGCCTATGGCAGTGCTGCCTGGGTCGACCGGCTCTCCGCGCTCTATGCCACGGCGACGGGGCGGTCGGACTGGTGCGCCGGGGCAATGCGCCCCGCCCCGCCCCGGGCACCGGGCGAGCCGGTGGGGGCCGCCTGATGCGCATCGCCATGGTCATCACCTCCTACCACCCCATCGTGGGGGGGGCGGAGCGGCAGGTCGCCCAGCTTGCCCAGGCCATGCAGGTGGCGGGGCACGACGTCCATATCGTGACCCGCCACCACCCCGGCCTCGCCCGCGCGGAGCGGGTGGCGGGCGTGCCCGTGCACCGCGTGGCGGCCCCGGGGCCGAAGCCACTGGCCGCCGCGGCCTTCCTCGCCGGGGCGGCGCTGCGGCTGCGCAGGCTCGCGCCCGACGTGATCCATGCCCATTCGCTCTTCTCGCCCGCCATCGCGGCCACCCTCGGCAAGGCGCTCTCGGGCGCGCCGGTCCTGGCCAAGCCGATGTGTGGGGGCGAGGCGGCGGCGATCGCGGCCAAGCGGCTGGGGGGGCGGCGCATCGCCCATCTGGGACGGACGGTCGACCGGTTCATCGCCATCAGCACCGAGATCCGCGACGAGCTCCTCGGCCTCGGCATCCCCGGCGCGCGCATCCGCTTCATTCCCAACGGCGTCGATCTCGACCGCTTCCGCCCCCCATCCGCGGACGAGAAGGCGGCGCTGCGCGCCCGGCTCGGCCTGCCCGGGGGGGTGCTGGCCATCTTCGCCGGGCGCATGACGGCCCAGAAGCGCGTCCCCCTCCTCCTCGCCGCCTGGGCCCGGTCCGGGGCGGCGGCGGGGTGCGGCGCAGCCGGGGCGGGCGCGCATCTCCTGCTCGCGGGGGCCAACCGGGGGCCCGCGGGGGATGCCGACACCATCGCCCTTGACGGTCCGGGCCTCGTCCCGCTCGGCCATGTCGAGGACATGCCCGCCTATCTGCGCGCGGCCGACATCTTCGTGCTGCCCTCGGCGCGCGAGGGGCTCTCGAACGCGCTGCTCGAGGCCTGCGCCAGCGGGCTTGCCGTGATCGCGACCCGGGTGGGGGGCACCGAGGACGTGATCGCCCCGGGCCGGAGCGGCCTGCTCGTGCCCCCCGACGACGCGGATGCGCTCGCCGCCGCCCTCCGCGACGCAGTCGCGGACGGCGACCTGCGCGCGCGGCTGGGCGCGGCGGCGCGGGCGCGGGTCGTCGCGCAATACGACCTCGCGGCGACGGCGCAGGGCCTCATCGCGGAATATCATGCGCTGCTTGCGGCACGCGGCGCACCGCGACAGGCGCCTGCCCTGCCAGGGATGGAGCCGGGGGAATGAGCGGAAGCGCCGCCCCCGCGACGGAGACCGACGTCTCGCGGCGCAGCGTCGTCAACGTGCTCTGGTCCTACCTGTCGTTCGCGGGCACCAAGACGCTGAACTTCGTCGCGGTCCTGATCCTCGCCCGGCTGCTCGGACCGGCGGAATTCGGCACCATGGCGCTCTGCATCGTCGCGATCTCGTATTTCGAGATCATCGCCCGGTTCGGGCTGGGCTCCGCCCTCGTCTCGCGCCAGGACGATCTGGACGCGGCGGCCGATGCGGTCTTTCTCTTTGCCATGGCAAGCTCGGGGGCGATGGCCGCCGCCATGTGGTTCGGCGCGCCCGCGATCGCCGATTTCTTCGGCACGCCCGCGCTTGCGGCCTATCTGCGGGTGCTCTGCTTTGCGATGATGATCGAGGCGCTCGCCATCGTCCCCGCCACGCTCCTGCAGAAGAACCTGCGGTTTCGCGAGAAGCTGGTCCCCGACCTGCTGTCGAGCCTGATCAAGGGGGCGACCGCGATCCTCCTCGCCCTGTCGGGCTTCGGGGTCTGGGCGCTGGTCTGGGGGTACCTGGCCGGGGCCGTCGCCTCGACCGGCCTGCGCTACTGGATCTCGCCCTGGTGGCCTAGGGGCCGGTTCGACCGCAGGGTGGCGGGCGACATCCTGCGCTTCGGGAGCCATCTGCTCTTTGCCGAGATCCTCAATGCCGCACAGCGCAACCTCGACCAGCTCCTGATCGGCAAGCTGCTCGGCCCCGCCGCCCTCGGCCTCTACACCATCGCCGCCCGCATCCCCGATCTGGCCATCCGCAGCTTCAACCAGGTGACGGGGCTGGTGATCCACCCGATGATGGCGCGCATGCAGGCCGAGCCCGCGGCGCTGCGGCAATACTATCTCGGCTGCCTGCGCTATGTGGCGCTCTTCACCTTCACGGGGGGGACGATGATCTCGCTGGCGGCGGACCCCCTGGTGCGGCTGCTCTATACGCCCGAGTGGTATGCGATGGTCTTTCCCATGCAGTGCCTGGCCCTGTCGCTCGCCATCGTCACGCTCGATTTCCTGCCGGGCACGATCTACAAGGCGATCGGCAAGCCCAAATACCTCACCCATGTCTCGCTCCTGAAAATCCCGGTCGTGGTCGCGGTGCTCTACACCGCCGCCCCCTACGGCATCGACACGGTGGCGCTGGTGCAGATCGGGCTCGCGGTCTTCTACTTCGTCCCGAACTTCCTCATCCTGCGCCGCGTCATCGGCGTGACCGCAGGCCCGACGCTGGCGGCGATCCTGCCGGCCGTCGCGGTCTCGGGCACGGTCGCCCTGGCGGGGGGGCTGGCGGGGCAGCTCTACCGCGGGCTGCCGATCATCGAGCTTGCGGTGGTCGGCGGGGCGATGGCGGGGGCGGGGGTGATCGCCCTGCGGCTGGTCGCCCCCGAGGTCCTGCGCGAGGTCGCACGGATGCGTCCGCGGCGGCGGGCCGGGGTGGCCGCGTGACGATGCCGGGCGTCGTCCATGTCGCGCGCAGGCGCAGGCGCCGGCACCCGGGGTCGGTGCCGGACCCGACCCGGGCCGGGGGGGCCTGATCATGGCCGCGGCAGGGGCAGAGGCCGGGGCGGGCTTTCCCGGGCAGGAGGTGCTGGCCACCGGGGCCCCGATCCTGGTGACCGGGGCGGCGGGGTTCATCGGCTGCTTCGTGGCCGAGCGGCTGCTGCGGGCGGGCCTGCCGGTCACCGGGTTCGACAACCTCAACGCCTATTACGACGTAGGCCTGAAGGAGGCGCGGCTCGCCCGGCTCAACGCCCATCCGGGGTTCGACTTCGTGCGCGGCGATCTCGCCGACCGCGCGGCGGTCGCCGCACTCTTCGAGCGGGTGCGCCCGGCCTTCGTGGTCCATCTCGCCGCCCAGGCGGGGGTGCGCCATTCCATCGACAATCCCATGGCCTATGCGGAGGCGAACCTGACGGGGTTCCTGACCATCCTCGAAGGCTGCCGGGCCCACGGGGTGCGCCACCTCGTCTATGCCTCGTCCTCCTCGGTCTATGGCGGCAACGTGACCGTGCCGTTCCGCACTGAGGATCTCGCGGACCATCCCGTCAGCCTCTATGCCGCGACCAAGCGGGCGAACGAGCTGATGGCCCATACCTATGCCCATCTCTACGCCCTGCCCGCCACGGGGCTGCGGTTCTTTACCGTTTACGGGCCGATGGGGCGGCCCGACATGGCGTATTTCTCGTTCACCCGGCGGATCTTCGCGGGCGAGACCATCGAGGTCTTCAACAACGGCGACCACGAGCGGGACTTCACCTATGTCGACGACATCGTCGAGGGGGTGGTCCGGCTGATCCCGCGTCCCGCCGCGCCCGACCCGGATTTCGTGCGCACGGCCCCCGATCCGGGGCGCAGCTGGGCACCCCACCGGGTCTACAACATCGGCAACCGCCGGGGCGAGAAGCTGATGGACATGATCCGCATCCTCGAGGATGCGATCGGGCGCAAGGCTGAGATCGCGTTCCTGCCGATGCAGCCCGGGGACGTGCACGCGACGCTCGCCGATGTGGGCGCGCTGGAACGCGACGTGGGCTTTGCCCCCGACACCCCGCTCGCCGACGGGCTCGGGCGGTTCGTCGCGTGGTACCGCGACTTCTACCGCCCGAACTGAGGCCGAGACCGGCCCGGATCGGTGCGCGCCCCCCGGGGGCGCGCCCGTTCAGAACGCCAGATCGTCCACATAGACAAAGTTCAGGTAGTCGGTCCTGAGCGGTTCGCCCGCGTTCGAGAACCCGCGCAGCTCGACCACATCCCCCGTCTCGATGGCGATGTCGTCGGCCAGATGGGTCGCCCGCGTGCTGGGCTGGACCTGGCCGCTGCCGAGGTTCTGGTTCCAGGACCAGCTGTCGACCACCTGTCCGTCCACCACCAGCGACATGGTCGCCACCCCGTCATTCTCGTCGAAATAGCCGATGGTGACGTCGTAGAGCCCGCTCTGGGCGGTGAAGGTGGTGGTGGCCCGCGCCTCGACCGTGGTGGTGTTGGACTGGATCATCGACCCGCCCGAGGCGTGGACGTTGCTGGCAAGCGTGAAGCCCGCGACCCGGGTCAGGCTTTCGGCCTCGATCCGGAACGGGGCGGGGGGCGGCACGTCGATGGTGTTCACGCTGAACGATGCGACGGCGGCATTGCCCGCGACCCCGTTGCCCGCCCCATCGCGCACCGCATCGGCCAGGAGCGCCACGGTGTAGGTGCCGTTATCGGCCTCGTTCCACGTGCCCCCGGGGGCGGCGAGGGTGTAGGTCGCGATCCGCGGCGTGCCGCTGGCCGCGACATCGAGGCTGACCCCGGTCACCGCGACCACGACGCCCCCGGGCCCGGTCACGGCCAGGTCGGTGACGTCGATCGAGGCGGTGTCCACGCCCACATTGTCGGCGAAGGTGACCGTGACGGTCGTCGTGGTCGCCCCCGTGGTCGTGATGTTCGGCGCGCTCGCCCCGGTCACGACCGGGTCGGTCTCGTCCGCGCCTAGGGTGCCCTGGTAGGCGAAATCGAGATAGTCGGTCCGGAGCGGCTCGCCCGCATTCGCCTGCCCGCGCAGCTCGACCACATCGCCCGCCCGCAGCTCCACATCCTGGGCGGTGAAGAGCGCCCGGGTGGCGGTCACGACCTGGGCCGAGCCGAGGTTCTGGTTCCAGACCCAGCTTGCCACCGACACCCCGTTGACCAGGATCGCCATGCTGGCCGCCCCGTCATTCTCGTCGTAATACCCCACCCCGATGTCATAGAGCCCGTCGAGCGCGGTGAAGCCATAGGTCGCCCGCGCCGTGGTGGTGGTGCTGTTGGACTGGATCAGCACCCCGCCCGAGGCATTGGTGTTCGAGAGCAGCGTGAACCCCGCGACGAGCGACAGGCTTTCGGCCTGCACCCGGAACGGCGCCGGGGGGATCGCGACCGTGACGGTCGCCGCTGCCGTTGCCGCCGCCACTGCCTGGCCTGCGGTGTCGAGGACCTGCGCCGCGTTCAGGTCCACCCGGTAGGACCCGTTATCGGTCCCGTCCCAGGTGCCGCCGCGCGCCGCGAGGGTGTAGGTGGCGCTGCGGGGCGTACCGTCGCCCGCCGGGCTGACCGAGACACCGGTGACCGCCAGCACCGCCCCGCCCGGGCCGGTGACGGTGATGTCGTTCACGTCGATGCTGTCGGCATCGACCGCCACGTCATCGGCAAAGGTCAGGGTGACCGTGGTCGTGGTGCCCCCCGCGACGCTGACCCCGGGCGCGCTGCCCCCGGTCAGGGTCGGGGCGTTCTGGTCCGACGGGGTCACGGTGATCGCCACGCTGTCGGTGTCGCCCAGCACCCCGTCCGAGGTCACGATGCCGAGGCTGTCGCCCCCGGAATAGCCCGCCGCCGGGGTATAGGTCAGGGCGGCGAGGGCGGCGTTCACCGCCGCCGGGCTGCCCGACAGCGTCAGGGCCGCGGTCCCCGATCCGGTGACCGTCACGCCCGCCTCCTGCGGTGCCGCGAGCACCCCCTGCCCGACCGTCAGGCTCACGCTCAGGGATGCGCTGTCGATATCCGCCACCGAAACGCCGAGCGCCCCGGTGAAGGCGAGCGTCGCGCCCCCCGCAACCGTGGCCGCCGCGGGCGCCGTGTTCACCGGCGCATCATCGACCGGGGTCACGGTGATCGCCACGCTGTCGGTGTCGCTCAGCGACCCGTCCGAGGTCACGATGCTGAGTGTGTCGCCCCCGGCATAATTCGCCCCGGGGGTGTAGGTCAGCCCCGCCAGCACCGCGTTGACCGCCGCAGGACTGCCCGAGAGCGTGACCGCCCCGGTTCCCGATCCCGTGATGGTGACCCCTGCCCCGGCAGGGACTGCCAGCACCCCCTGCCCGACCGTCAGGCTCACGCTCAGGGATGCGCTGTCGGTATCGGCGACCGAGACCGTGCGCGCGCCGGTGAAGGCCAGCACGGCATCCTCGGCCACGCTCGCCGCCGCGGGGGCCGTGTTGACCGGCGCGCTCGGGCCCGCCACCAGCGGCTCGACGAAGGTGATGTCGAGATAATCGGTCCGCAGCGGCTCGCCCCCGTTCTGGAAGCCGCGGATCTCGATCACGTCGCCCGGCCGCAGGGTGATGCCCGTGACGGTGCGCGTGGTGCGCGCGGCCGCATCGGCATTCGGCGTGCCGAGGTTCTGGTTCCAGGACCAGCTGTCGACCTGCACCCCGTTGACCAGGATGCGCATGCTCGCCACCCCGTCATTCTCGTCGAAATATCCCAGGGTGAGGGTGTGGATCCCCGCCGGGCCGGTGAAGGTGGTGGACGCGCGCTGCTCGCCCGCCCCCACCGCCGCCAGGAACTGCCCGCCCGAGGCGTTGCCGTTGTTCGCGACCACAAAGCCGCTCTGGACCGTGAAGGCCTCGGCCTGGATCCGCGTCGCGGCCGGCAGGGGGATGTTGACCGCGAAATTGGCGAGTGCCGGGTTGCCCGCGATGCCCTGGCTGCCCCCATCGACCACCGCCCCCGCGGCGAGGGCGACCGTGTAGGTGCCGTTGTCGCTGGGATACCAGCTGCCGCCCCGCGCCGCGACCGTGTAGGTCGCGACATAGGACCGCCCGTCGGCACCCGGCGTCACGCTGACCCCGGTCACGCCGAGCGCCTCGCCCCCCGGTCCGGTGACGGTGATGTCCGAGACGCCGATGCTGCCCGGCACCAGGCCGGTATCGTCGAAATAGGTCACGCTGACCGTGGCCGTGGTCCCGCCCGCGGTGGTGATCGCGGGGGCGCTGACGGCCGTCACGACGGGAATGTCGTCATTGCCCGGCGTCACGGTGATCGTCACCGTGTCGATATCCGTCAGCACCCGGTCATTGGTCTTGACCCGCAGCGTGTCGGTCCCGTCGAAATTCGGCCGCGGCGTGTAGCGCAGGTTGCCGAGTGCTGCATTCACGTTGGCCAGCGACCCCGACAGCGTCAGCGCCGCGGTCCCGTTGCCGGTGATCGTGACGCCCGAGCCGGTGATGGCGAGCGTGCCCTGGAGCACCGACAGGAACATGTTGATCGTGGGGGTCATGTCCACCCCGTCCACGTCCGAGACCGAGATCCGGTTGGCCCCGGTCAGCGCGAAGCTCGCCGTGTCCTCGGCCACCGTGATCGACGACGGCGCCGCGTTCACCGGCGCATCGCTCGCCGGCGCCACCCCTTCGATGACAAAGAGGTTGTCGTTGTAGTCCCCGTTCGACCCGGTGAAGTCCTGGACGCCGAGATAGACGTTGGGAATGACGGCGCC
Organism: Paraoceanicella sp.; assembly: GCA_031399375.1. Lineage (GTDB taxonomy): Bacteria > Pseudomonadota > Alphaproteobacteria > Rhodobacterales > Rhodobacteraceae > Paroceanicella. The sequence goes on along the minus strand of JANNOT010000170.1, from coordinate 5,873 downwards.
GTTCTTGTCGATCGCCTGGAACACCCGCGTCCAGTAGCCGAAGACCGTGCCCGGTTCGGGGTTCGGCGGCAGCGTGCCGGCCGCGTTCAGCGTGGGATCGGTCGAGAAGTTTGCGATCTTGATCCCGAAGACATCCGTCCCCTGCCAGCTGTCGGGGATGGTCGCGTTGGTGAAGGTGAAGGTCGATTGCTGGCCGTTCGACTTGATCGGCAGGATCATCTGGTTGGTGTTGAAGTTCGACGTCGTGGTCAGCGCCGCGGGCACCGTGCCCTTAGAGAACGGCTGGTGGAACGAAAGCTGGGTGCCTCCCCCGCCCTGATAGGCCGCGATATGGGTGATCTTGGCCGTCGTGACGCCGCTGGCGATCTGCCAGTAGGGCGAGGTGATCTCGAGCGCGTTGAGCTGTTCGACGATGCCGAAATTGTTGAGCGGCGAGCCGGGCAGGCTGTCCACGAACGGCATGCCGGGGATGAAGTTCCCGAACCCGAACACCTCCCAGATCTCGTTGATGTTGGGCTCCCAGCTGCCCTCGTCGATGCGCTGCCAGGATCCGGCGAGATCGATCCGGACCGTGTTGTCCTCCAGATCATTGGTCGTCAGCGTCAGCGCGCCGGTGAAGACGCTCGAGACATTGTTGATCCGGTCGGCAAAGGCCGCGCGGTTGAAGTTCACCTGCACGTTCACCGTGGCGCCGGGCTGGATCACCAGGTTGGTGAGCTGGCTGGGATTGGCGAGCGTGAACGGCCCCTCGAGCGTGTGGCCCTGGATCACCAGCGGGCTCGTCCCGGTGTTGGACAGCTGGACGATCGCGCTTTCCTTGAAATCGCGGTTGGTGGCCGAGGTGGTCGCGGGCTCGTCGATCCAGTTGAAATGCAGCCGGTTGGTGAAGAACGCCGCATCGAGGCTGCGCACCGCGATGTCGGCATTGGGGTCGCCGAACGGGGCAATCGTGATCGCCACCGTGTCGGTGTCGGTCGTGGCCCCGTCTGTGGTGCGCAGGACGAGCTGGTCGCCCCCGATATATCCTGCGTTGCCGCTATAGGTGAGGCTGGAGAGAACGGTGTTGACCTGGGCCCTGGTGCCCGAGACCACCACGCTGCCGGTGCCCGAGCCGAAGATCGTGGCGACCGTGCTCGCGCCCACCGCCAGCACGCCGTTCTGGACCGAGAGGGTCGTGGTCAGCTCGGCCGTGTCGGCATCGGCGACCGAGAGCGCATTGGCCCCGGTGAAGCCGAGGACCGCACCCGCGGTGACGCTCGCCGCAGCGGGGGCGGTGTTGACCGGCGCCGCCCCGGCGCTGCCCGCCGGACCCACATAGCTGAAATCGAGATAATCGGTGCGGAGCGGCTCGCCCGCGTTCTGGAGCCCCGCGATGCTCACCACGTCCCCGGTATTGAGCAGGATCGACGGCGCGGTATGCAGCGCCTTGGTGGCGTTGCCCGCATTGCCGCTGCCGAGCTGCTTGTTCCACAGGAACCCGTCGACCGCGACCCCGTTCACGAGGATGCGCATCCGCGCCGTCCCGTCGTTCTCGTCGTAATGCCCGATCCCGATGTTGTAGAGCCCGGCAGGGCCGGTGAAGACGTGGTTTGCCACCTGCTCGCCCGATCCCGCCGCCTGCAGGATCTGCCCGCCCGAGGCCGTGGAACTGGCCGCGACGGTGAACCCGCTCTGGATCGTCAGCGCCTCCGCCTCGACCCGGGTCGGGGGCGGGGTGGGGTCGAGCCGCACGATCTGGCTCTGCCCGTTGGTGCGGTTGAGGGTGATGAGATAGATCTGCCCCGTCTCGGGGTTCTCGATGATGTCGAGCGGATCGGGATAGCCGTTGATCACCTCGCCGGTGAAATCATGCAGCACGAAATCCTGCACCGGGTTGCCCTGGGCATCGAGGCGGACCGCGCGGATGTCGTTGCCGCCCGAATATTCGGTGAAGATGATCGCGCCCTTCAGCGAGGTGCCCCAGACGTTGCTGGTGTATTCGATGGCCCCGTTGGGCGAACGGTTGTTGCCCAGGCCGTAGGCGTCCGCGATCCGGTAGTTCGGATCGGCCTGGGTGCCGACGGCGTAGTCGGGCACCTGGTTGGGGTCGACCCCGGCCGTCGGGTTGCCGCCATTGAGGATGAAATCGCCCCGGACCGGGTTGGGATGGCCGTAATACCCCCCCTCCTCCACGGTGAAGAGATAGTCCTGCTGGAGGCTCACGTTAGTGATGCCTTCGTTCTGCACCGTGCTCGGGTCGTCGGGCACGTTGCCGCCCGCGGCCGAGCCGTTGGTGGGCACGTAGAGCGACCCGTTGGAATGCCACACGAGGTCATAGGGATTGCGCTGGCCGGTCGCGAAAAGCTTCAGCACCGCGTCCTGGGCGAAGGGGTTGTAGTATTCGGCCAGGAGGGCCGTGTCGGCCGTGATCCCCTCGCGCACGCTCGCCAGGCCCTGGGCGTCGAAATGCAGGTACTTGCCGACAAAGGCGCCGTCGGTGATCAGGATCCCGCCATTCTTCAGATCACCATCCGTGTCGGCATAGCGGCGGTTCAGCCCGTCCTCGGGCACCGGTTCGGTCGAGACGTCGAACCCCCCCGCGGGGGGCGTGCGGGTCGGGTCGATCTCCATCACCGCGGCGTTCAGCAGCCGCTCGGGGCGAAAGCCCCAGGCGCTGTCGGCCTGGCCCATGGCCGAGTTCGAGCCCTGGAGCACGTAGAGCAGATGGCTGGGCACATCGGGATTGGTGACGGCGTCGTAGTCCGGGTTCGCCCGGAACTCGAGGCTGTTGGTCACATGGTCGCCGTTCGACCGCGGCAGACCCCTGATATAGGTCTCGATGCCCGCGGTCGCGAGATCGCCCCCCGCCCCCAGCGTGACCTTGGAGATCCGGCCGCTGAACTCGGGCACCGTGTTGTCGCGCCCGTCGAGCGGGATGGGATAGTTGTCGGTGATCCAGATCGTGCCCGGATCGGTGGGATCGAAGGTGAGTCCGATGATGCCGCGCCGCCCCGCGGCCGTGTCGAAATCCCCCCCCGGGGTGAGGGTCTGGAGCGAAAGCTTGTCGATCGCCCCGGTGACGGGGTCGAGCGCCCAGCTCTTGATCTCGCCCGAGATGGTGGCGACAAAGAGCCTGCTGCCATCGGGCGAGATCTCGACCGAGGTGAAGCCGAAGGCGCCGTCCGCGGCGCCGTTGATCTCGAGCCGGTCGGTGAAGGCGACCCCGCCGGTCTGGGCGGGCCGGGCGGCGCCGGTCACGAAGGTCGTCGAGAACTTCTGGAACTCGCGCGTGGGCGCGCCGTCATCCTCGTTCGACCCGCGGTCCTGGGCACCATCGACCACCAGCGTGTAGCTGGTGTTGGGCTTCAGGGGGTTGACCGGCGAGATGGTGATCGAATCCGCCCCCGCGGTGGTGTTGATCGCAAACTCGACCACCGCCCCCGTCAGCGTCTCGACCAGGCGGAACGACCCGTCGGTCAGGCTGTCGAAGAGCACGCCCCCCCGGCCCTCGACCACGTCGATGCCCAGAAAGAGGTCCGCAGCCGGGTCCACCCCCGTGGCGATCCCCGAGACGGGATCGAGGTCGACCTGGAAGATCTCCGAGCCTTCCTGGGCCACGGCGCGCGGATCGGTGAAGCTGGCATAGTCCGCCGGGGCGGGATTGGCATCGGCGGGGGTGAGATCGGGGAGCGCGCGGACCTCGAGATACTGGATCTCGGTCTGGGTGCCGCCGACCTGGGTCAGGGTCAGGAACCCGTCGGTCACCTGGACCTGCACGGTCGACAGCGTGGTCTTGGCCGCATCGGTGGGCACGAAATCGGCCGCGAGCACGCCCTCGACCTGCAGGCGGTTCACGCTGTCATTGGGCCCGGCGGTGTCGCCGACGGCCACCGTGACCTCGTACCAGCCGTTCGCCACGCCAAGCTGCCAGGCGACGCGCGCGCCGTCGCCCGCCGGGTACTGGCCCGCGAGGTCGAAATGCGCGTAATCCGTCAGGCGCTGGTCATAGGTCGCGAATACCCCGCCCGTGCGCTCGTTGATCGCGATGGCGGGGTAGAGCGACCCGTCGATGGCGGTCGCGGTCGTGGGGTCCGCGTCGATGGCCGACGCCTCGGTGACCCAGCCATAGCTCTGGCCGTTGCCCCGGTCGCCATAGCCCTGGAAATTGTCCACCAGGTAGCCCGCGACATTGGGCACGGTCCCGTCCTGGAAATCGATCCGGATCGTCTCGCGCGCGCCGGGCTCGACCACGGTGGTCGTGTCGCGGGCGACGACCACCCGGTCGATATTGGGCCCCGCATTGATGGTGTTGGCAAGGCGAAGCGTGTTGATCCCGGCGGCCAGGGTGACGCTGACCGTCTCCTCGGCCCAGGTGTACCAGTTGCCCGCCCCGGTCCCCGCAAAGGTGACATTGCCCGCCGAGATGCCGTCGACATCGAGCGCCATGGGGCGCGACGTCGTGGCCGCCCCCCCGCCATTGGCATAGCGGACGGTGACGGTGTAGACCCCCGCCTCGGGCGCATCGACGCTGAAGGCGACGCTGTCGCCCGCATTGCCGCCCATGTCCATGTAGCCCGTGCCGGTGAACCCGTCCCAGAGATCATCATTGTTGGCATCGCCGACCGCGGGGTTGAAGGCGGTGCCTTCGGTGGCGCCCGGCACCTTGGCCCGGGTCAGGGCGGCCCCGGTCGTGCCGACCGTGTCGCTGACGGTGAAGCTTTCGCCCTGGATCTCGACGCTGAAGGGTTCGGGCGGCATACGCGTAGCTCCTCATGGGGTGGACAGACAAATGTCCGGGCAGGGTTCGACGACGGCGCGGGGCAAGGCACGGGATGGCATGGGCGCGCCGGTAACGGCGCAAGGCGGGGGTTAGGGACCCGGCGCGGGGCCGCGCCAGGCGGGGGTCAGGGGCCCGGCACGGGGATCGGGCGGATGCGTGACGGATCCGGGCCGGAGCTGGGGCCAAATCTGGGGCCAGGTCTGCGGCTGAAACTGGACCGGGAGAGGGGGATGACACCGGAAGGCTGCGCACCGCCGATGCGGGTGGGGCGAGGCGTGGCTCCGCGGGTCCCGTCCCGGCGGAGGAGGCAGGGCGGCACCGTGACGCCAATCGGCCCGGCGGACCGCCACCCCGGGCCGGAACCCGTGCCTGCCGCTACTCCACCGAACACATCGAACCCCGACACGTTGAACCCCGACACGTTGAACCCCACAAAAAATCCAGCCGACCGACACCTGCGGCGAGGCTGCGATCCCCGGCCCGGACCTGCGGACGCGCACCACCCGACGCGACACAACGGGGCGTGGCGGCCCGATCCGCCTGCGCCCGTCATTGCGCCGGTGATTGCGGCACCATTGCGGCACCCGTGCGAGTCGCAGCAGACTCATCACCCTCACCCGATCATGATCTTAGACGATTTACTCGCAGATGCGAGATGAATTTATCGAAGCGAATACAACCTGGGGATGAATAGCAGACTGTAACTATACTTAAAATTGAATTACCCGGTTTTTTACACCCGGTTTTGTTCCAGTATGGATCAGATTTCATCGGCTCTGTTCTTTCGCCCCCCGGCTTCATGACAAAAACAACTTTTGCCGTGACGTCTTGTGGGTGTCCGGGCCCGTCACGGCTGCGGGCGTGGCTTGTATGCGGTGCAGCATCGCGGTATCTTGAGTACCAGCCTGGACCACACCGGATGCCCTGCCGCCCTCTTGCGCCGGGGCGGAGTTTCCGGCGGTTCGGTCGGGTAGGTGGCTTGGTGGGTGGTATGGGTGCAGACGGGCAAGGCGGGCCGCCATCGGACGCCGTGGCAGGCCCCCCCGGGGCTGTGGCGGGCCCCCCCGGGGCTCCCGGGGTTGTGGCAGATGGGCCGCGGCGTTCATCCGCCGCC
>JANNOT010000132.1:0-6156 GCA_031399375.1 Paraoceanicella sp. | reverse complement strand
GCCTGGGCGAGGTCCCCGTCCAGGCCGTCCAGGCGCTGCCCTATGTGCTGACGGTCGTGCTGCTCGCGGGCTTCATCGGCCGGGCGGTCGCGCCCAAGGCGGGCGGGACACCTTACGTGAAGGAGCGGTGATGGACCTGATGGCGGCGGCACTGGCGGCGTTCGAGAACGCCTATGCGCCCTATTCCAAGTTTCCCGTGGGTGCGGCGCTGCGCACGCCCTCGGGCATCTTCGCGGGCTGCAATGTGGAAAACGTGGCCTATCCCCAGGGCACCTGCGCAGAGGCCGGGGCGATCGCGGCTATGTGCGCGGCGGGCGAGCGGCGGATCGAGGAGGTCGTGGTGATCGCGGGTGGCTCCCAGGTCATCACCCCCTGCGGCGGCTGCCGGCAGAAGCTGGCGGAGTTCGCGGGGGCCGAGGTGCCGGTGATCCTGGCGGGGCCCGAGGGCGTGCGCGGACGCACCACGGTGGGCGAGCTTCTCCCCGGCGCCTTCACCCCGGAGCATCTGGCGTGACGGCGGCCGCCGACCTGATCCGCGCCCGGGCCGGGGACGCCCCCGTGGCGCTGGGGCTGATCCTCGGGTCGGGCCTCGGGGGGCTGGCCGAGGAGGTGGAGGGGGCGCACCGCTTCCGCTTCGCCGATCTGCCGGGGTTTCCGCGGTCCACCGTGTCGGGCCATGCGGGCGAGCTTGTGGTCGGCGAGCTTGCCCGTGTCCGGATAGCGCTGCTCGCGGGCCGTGCGCATTACTACGAGGACGGGAACCCCGCCGTCATGCGCCCCGTCCTCGAGACGCTGCGCGCGCTCGGCGTGCCGCGGCTTCTGCTCACCAACTCCGCCGGATCGACCCGGGCGGAGTGGGGACCGGGGAGCCTCGTGATCCTGTCGGACCACATCAATCTGGCGGGCGCGAACCCGCTGATCGGCGAGCCGACCGATGCGCGGTTCACTGACATGGTCGATGCGTATTCCCCCGGGCTCCGCGCGCGGCTGCGGGCGGTCGAGGATCTGCCCGAGGGCGTCTATGCGTGGCTGTCCGGCCCGTCATTCGAAACGCCGGCCGAAATCCGCGCCCTGCGCACCCTTGGCGCCGACCTGGTCGGGATGTCCACGGTGCCCGAGACCATCCTCGCGCGGTTCCTGGGGCTGGAGGTTGCGGCGGTGTCCGTCGTCACGAACCTTGCCGCGGGAATGACCGGGGCCGCGTTGTCCCATGCCGAGACCAAGGCCGAGGCCGCAAAGGTCCAGGTGCGGTTTCGCGCGCTGGTGCGCGGCTTCGTGCGGGGCTTCGCTTGACCGGGGCGGCCGGGGCGCGCAGTAGTCGGACGCAATGCGGAGTGACCCGATGACCCTGACAGAACCCGCGCGGCTGGCGCTCGCCTGCCTCGATCTGACCAATCTGAACGACGGGTGCACGGCGGCTGACATCGCGACCCTCTGTGCCCGTGCGCGCACGCCCCACGGGCCAGTCGCGGCGGTCTGCATCTGGCCGAGCTTCGTGCGTGACGCGCGTCCGCGGCTGTCGGGGTCCGGCATCCGCATCGCGACGGTGGTGAATTTTCCCGGCGGCGACGATCCGCTCGACGCCGTCGCGGCGCTGACCCGGACGGTCGTGGCGGATGGGGCGGACGAGATCGACATGGTCATCCCCTACCGCGCGCTGATGGCGGGGGACACGGGGGCCGTGACCGCCGCCGTGGTGGCGGTGAAGGCCGCGGCGGGGCACGCCCGGGTCAAGGCGATCCTCGAGACCGGGGTTCTCGGTGACCCCGCTCTGATCCGGGCGGCCTGCGGCGCGGCACTCGCGGGCGGGGCGGATTTCCTCAAGACCTCCACCGGCAAGGTGGCGGTCAACGCGACGCTGCCCGCTACCCGGTTGCTGCTCGAGGGGGCGCGGGATGCGGGCCGCCCGGTCGGCGTGAAACCGGCCGGTGGCGTGCGCACGACCGAGGACGCGGCCGCCTATCTCGCGCTTGCCAGCGAGGTGATGGGGCCCGGCTGGGCGGGTCCGGCGACGTTCCGCTTCGGCGCATCGGGGGTGCTCGACGCCCTGCTGGCGACGCTGGACGGCGCGTCTGCGCCCCGCGCGGCGGAGGGGTACTGATGGACCTCCAGACCCTCGATCTCGCCGTGCTGCCGGACGCGCCGGTGGTGAACGGCTACGAGTGGACCGGCTCGATCGGCGGGCACGACTGCGTGCTGTTCGGCGACCGCGAACTTGCCTGGGATAAGGGCCGCAAGACCATGATGCTCGACACCCGGTCCTGGACGCACGAGGCGGGTGGGGCGACGCTCGGCCGCGCGCGGCGGTTCCACGAGCGGATCGGGGTGGCGGGCGAACCCTTCCTCGCCTGCGTTTATGCCGATATCGGCACCGGCACGCTGGCCAACGGGCAACACCAGGCGAAGCGCGGGGGGTGGAAGTTCACCGGGCTATTCGAGGTCGTCGAGCGCGGCGATCTCTGGGTGCGCGCCAGCATGCGGCGGCGCAGCGGCACGGCGCGGCGGGTCTGACGATGCTGCCCCAGGAGATCATCGTCACCAAGCGGGATGGCGGGGCGCTGACCGGCGCCGATATCGCAGCCTTCGTCCGCGGCCTGCACGACGAGACAATCACCGAGGGGCAGGTCGCGGCCTTTGCGATGGCCGTGTTCTTTCGCGGGATGGGGATCGAGGAACGCGTGGCCCTGACGCTCGCCATGCGCGATTCGGGCGAGGTGCTGGACTGGGACGTCCCGGGACCGGTGGTGGACAAGCATTCCACGGGCGGCGTCGGGGACAATGTCAGCCTGATGCTCGCCCCGGCCCTCGCCGCCTGCGGGGCCTATGTGCCCATGATCTCCGGCCGCGGGCTGGGCCATACCGGGGGCACGCTCGACAAGTTCGACGCGGTCCCGGGCTACCGCACCCAGCCCGACGTGGCCGCCCTGCGCCGGGTGGTGACCGAGGTGGGATGCGCCATCATCGGCCAGACGGCGCGGATCGCCCCGGCGGACAAGCGGTTCTATGCCATCCGCGACGTGACGGGGACGGTGGAGAGCGTCGATCTGATCACAGCCTCGATCCTGTCCAAGAAGCTCGCCGCGGGGCTGGAGGCGCTGGTGCTGGACGTGAAGGTGGGGACCGGCGCCTTCATGGCCACCGATGCCCGCGCGCGGGAGCTTGCCGAAAGCCTCGTGGGCGTCGCCAATGGTGCGGGCTGCCGGACCGCTGCACTGATCACCGACATGAACGAACCCCTCGCCTCGGCCGCGGGCAACGCGCTTGAGGTCGCGAACGCGGCTGCCTTCCTGACGGGGGCTGAGATCGACGGGCGGCTCTGGGACGTGACAGTGGCGCAGGGCGGACTGCTCCTCGCACTCGCGGGGCTCGCGGGCGACGCGGTGGAGGGCGAGCGCCGGATTGCCGCGGCGTTCCGCTCCGGGGCCGCCGCCGACCGGTTCGGGCGGATGGTCGCGGCGCTTGGCGGGCCCGCGGATTTCCTCGACCGCTTCGCCACCCATCTCGCCCGCGCCCCGGTAATCCGCGACGTCTCGGCCCCCCGGGCGGGGATCGTCACCGGGATCGATACCCGCGCCATCGGGATGGCCGTGGTGGAACTGGGCGGCGGGCGGCGCCGGGCCGCCGATGCGATAGACCACCGGGTGGGGTTCGACCGGCTGGCGGGGATCGGCGCCCATGTGGGGCCGGGCACGCCCCTTGCGCGCGTCCATGCAGCGACGGCGGCGGCGGCCGAGGCTGCGACCGCTCGCGTCGCTGCGGCTTACCATATCGGCGACCGGGCACCCGAGGATGCGCCCCTGGTCTGGGCGCGGATCGGATGAGCGGTCCCGGCAGCCGGGCGACGCGGTGAGCCGGGCGTTTCTCTTCGTCCTCGATTCGGTCGGCTGCGGCGGCGCGCCCGATGCCGCCGCCTTCGGGGACGCGGGCGCGGATACCCTCGGCCATGTCCGGGCCGCCACCGGGGTGGAGCTTCCCAACCTTGCCGCGCTCGGCCTCTGGCACGCAGCGGCCCTCGCCACCGGATGCGCGGTGCCGGACGCGCCGACCGGGGCGCTCTGGGGGGCCGCGACCGAGCGGTCGCGCGGCAAGGACACCCCCTCGGGCCACTGGGAGCTTGCCGGGGTGCCGGTGCCCTGGGACTGGCATTATTTTCCCCGGACCGTCCCGACCTTTCCCCCCGCCCTGACGGCCCGGCTGATGGCCGAGGGTGGGATCGACGGCATACTGGGCGATTGCCACGCCTCCGGCATGCCGATCATCCGGGCGCTGGGGGCCGAGCACATGGCGACGGGGTGGCCCATCTGCTACACGTCTGCCGATAGCGTGTTCCAGATCGCGGCGCATGAGGGGACGTTCGGCCTAACACGCCTGCTCGCGCTGTGCGAACGGGCGGCGGCCCTCGTGCACCCGATGCGCGTCGGGCGGGTGATCGCGCGCCCGTTCGTGGGCGGGGGCCCCGCCGATTTCGCCCGAACCGCCAACCGCCGCGACTACGCCATCCCGCCGCCTGCACCCACGCTCTGCGACCGGGTCGTGGCCGCGGGCGGGCGCACGATCGGCGTGGGCAAGATCGGCGACATCTTCGCCCACCAGGGCATCAGCGCGCTGCGCAAGGGCCTGGACGACATGGCCCTGATCGACGCGGCCCTGGACGAGATGGAGGCGGCGCGGGACGGCGATCTCGTCTTTGCCAATTTCGTTGAGTTCGATAGCCTCTACGGCCATCCGCGCGACGTGGCGGGCTACGCGGGCGCGCTTGCGCGCTTCGATGCGCGGGTGCCGCAGATGCTGGCGCGATTGCGCCCGGGCGACCTGCTGGTGTTTACCGCCGATCATGGCAACGACCCCACCTGGCACGGGACCGACCACACGCGAGAACGGGTGCCGGTGCTGATGGCGGGGCTCGGCCGGGCGGGCAGCCTGGGGCAGATCGGCTTTGGCGATGTGGGCGAAAGCATCGCGGCCCATCTCGGCCTTGCGCCCGGCGCCCATGGACGCAGCGTGCTGTGACCGACCGGGCTGCGACCGACCCGGCTGCGATCGATTGGGCGGCCATCCCGAAGATCGAGCTGCACCTCCACCTCGAGGGTGCCGCCCCGCCCGCGTTCATCCGGGACGAGGCGATGCGCCAGGGCCTCGCCCTCCCCGACATTTTCACGCCCACGGGCGACTACCGCTGGCGGGACTTTTCCGAGTTTCTCGACGTCTACGCGGTGGCGTGTTCGGTCCTGACGGGGCCTGACTCCTACCATCGCCTGACGCGCGCGGTGGCCGAGGCGTCACTGGCCGAGGGGGTGATTTACACCGAGATCTTTCTGGGGACCGACCTGATCGGCGGTGGCGATCCAGGCGCTTGGCCCGATTTCCACGCCGCGATCCAGGCCGGCGCGGCGGAGGTGCCGGGGATCGAGGTGCGGTTCATCGCCCTCTGCATCCGGCATTTCGGCCCCGCGCGGGCCCGGGCGGTGGCAGAGCGTGCCGCCGCCTCGCCCGGCCTGGTGGGGTTCTGCATGGCCGGGGACGAGCGGGTGCACCATCCGCGCGACTTTGCCCCCGCCTTCGAGCGTGCGCGCGAGGCGGGGTTGCGCCTGACCGCCCATGCGGGCGAATTCGGCGGGCCCGATAGCGTGACCGCAACGCTCGATGCGCTGGGGGTCGAGCGGATCGGCCACGGCGTGCGGGCGTCCGAGGACCCCGACCTGGTCGCGCGGCTTGCCGACACGGGCGTGGTGCTCGAGGTCTGCCCGGGCTCGAACATCGCGCTCGGGCTTTATCCCGGCTGGGCGGCGCACCCTGTCGCCACGCTCGACCGGGCCGGGGTGCGCGTGACGCTCTCGACCGACGATCCGCCCTATTTCCGCACGCGTCTTTCGGCCGAGTACGCGGCGCTGTCGGCCGCGTTCGGGTGGGACGCGGTCGATTTCGCCCGGCTGTACCGGGTTGCGGTTGATGCGGCCTTCTGCGACGACGCGCTGAAGGCGCGGCTGCGCGCCCGGCTCGCGGAGGCCCCATGACCCCACATCTTACCGTCGTCGAGCACCCGCTGATCCAGCACAAGCTGACCCTGATGCGCGACCGCGACACGCCCACGGCCGTGTTCCGCCAGCTTCTGCGCGAGATCAGCCTGCTGCTGGCCTATGAGGTCACGCGCGACCT
>JANNOT010000100.1:0-2070 GCA_031399375.1 Paraoceanicella sp. | reverse complement strand
ACCTGTTCGGGGCCCGACGCAAACCAGCCGGCGAGCAGGGGCAGGGGATCGCCTGCGGGGCTGACCATCGCCCGGCCGAATTCGCGGTGGTGGCCCGATTCGACCCGGCCGCCGAGGTCGCGCATCATGAGTTGCTGGCCGTAGCAGACGCCCAGGATCGGCACGCCGAGCGACCAGAGTGCGTCCGGCGCCCCCGGCGCGTCCGCGTCGAGCACCGAGGCCGGGCCGCCCGACAAGATGACCGCCCGGGGGGCGAAGGCGCGGAGCATCTCCGCCGTGACCTTCTGGAACGGGTGGATTTCGCAATAGACGTGCAATTCGCGCAGGCGCCGGGCAATCAACTGGGTGACCTGGCTGCCGTAGTCGACGATGAGCAGGCGGTCATGCGCGGAGCCAGGGGCGGGACGCAGGGTGTCGGGAGGCGTGGCGGGCGCTGTCATCGCGCGGGGATAGACGCGGGCGCGGATTCGCGCAAGCTGACCGGGCGACCGGAGCGCACCGCCATGGCCCATCCCCCGATCCTGCCCCACGCGACGGGCCACCTGCCGGAGGCCGAGGGGCACCGCGTCTACTGGGAGGTATGCGGCAATCCCCTCGGCCGGCCGGCCCTCGTGCTCCATGGCGGTCCCGGGTCGGGCTGCACGCCAGCCCATCGTGCGCTCTTCGACCCCGGGGTCTGGCGCGTGGCGCTGATGGACCAGCGCGGCTGCGGACGCAGCGTGCCGCGCGCCTGCGACGCCCTGGACGCCCTGGCGGCCAACACGACCGCGCACTTGATCGGCGACATAGAGCGGCTGCGCGCCCATCTGGGGGTTACGCGATGGCTGGTGCTGGGCGGGTCCTGGGGGTGCACGCTCGCCCTCGCCTATGCCGCCGCGCATCCCGATCGGGTGGAGGCGCTCGTTCTCGCGGGGGTGACGACCACGCGGGCGAGCGAACTCGACTGGCTCTATGGCCATGTCGGCGCCCTGCTGCCGGAGGCGTTCGCGGCCTTTCGCGCCGGGGCGCCAGGGGCGGACACGGCGCCCGCGCGCATCGCGGCCTATGGCGACCGACTTCAGGGGCCCAATGCGCAGGCCGCAGCCGATGCGTGGTGCGCGTGGGAGGAGGCGGTGATCGTGGCCGATCCGCGCGCGACCCCCTCTGTGCGCTGGCGGGATCCGGCATTCCGGCTGACCTTCGCGCGGCTCGTCACCCATTACTTCCGTCACCGCGCCTGGGGCGCGGCGGACGCGATCCGGGCCGGGTTCGACCGGATCGCGCCCCTGCCGGGAACGATGATCCACAGCCGCCTCGACCTCTGCGCCCCGCTCGAGACGGCGTGGCTGCTCAAGCGGGCCTGGCCCGGCGCCGGGCTCCGCATCCTCGATGGCGGGGTCCACGGCGCGACCGACGGGGGGATGGGCGCGGCGGTCGCGCATGCGATCGAGGGGTTTGCCGGGTCCCCGGCCTGAGCGCGCATGTCGCGCCTGCGGTGCAGCGGGGCGCATTCGGCACATCGCCGGTGTCGCGTGCGCCTATCCTCGGGCGCCTGACGGGGAGGACGGCGCATGGAACCGGCAATGGTCGATACGCCGCGCGGGCGGCGCGGTGGGGGTGGTGCCGCGCGCCGGGCCGAGCGGACCGCGCCCCACCACGAGGTGGCCCGGTTCATCGAACGGCGGATCCCCGATTTCGAGATCCTGAGCGAGGAAGCGCTCCAGATCATCGAGTGGAACGCCGAGACAGTGCTGGAGGAGATCGGGGTCCGGTTCACCGACAACCCGGCCGCCCTCGTCCGCTGGCAGGCGGCGGGGGCGGATGTGGACGGGGTGCGCGTGCGCATTCCCCGCGGCCTCGCGCGCGCGCTTTGCGCCACGGCGCCGGCGCGCTTCACCCAGATCGCCCGCAACCCCGCACGCAACGTGGAGATCGGGGGGCGCAGCCTCGTCCTCGCCCCGGTCTACGGCCCGCCCTTCGTCCGGGACCTGGAGCGGGGGCGCCGGTACGCAACGATCGAGGATTTCCGCAATTTCGTGAAGCTCGGCTATCAGGCGAAATGGCTGCACCATTCCGGTGGCACGGTTTGCG
>JANNOT010000083.1:0-3997 GCA_031399375.1 Paraoceanicella sp. | reverse complement strand
CTACGCGCTGCGCGCCTATGACCGCTGGCAGCGGCTGGTGCAGGGGACGGACGGGCTCTGGCGCCTGCGCGACCCGCGCGCGGTACGCGACCTGCGCATGAACATCGGCACCATCGTGGACACCGAGACGCTGAAGGTCCGAATGAAGAACCGGCTCGGCGGTGCTCCCCTCGGAGAGGTCGAGGAGATGTTCGCAGCCACCCTGTCGCCGGGCGACACGTTCCTGATCGGTGGCCAGGTCGTGCGCTACGAAGGGCTGCGCGAGATGGTGCTGGAGGTGAGCCCCGCCCCGGGGAAGCTGCCCAAGATCGCGGTCTTCGGCGGCACGAAGCTCGCCATGTCCACGCAGCTCGCCCACCGGGTGCTCGACCTCCTGAACAGCCCCGACGCCTGGGGCGGGCTGCCGCCCGAGGTGCGCTCCTGGCTCGGCCACCAGGCCCGGATCAGCCGCCTGCCCGCCCGCGACCGGCTCCTGGCCGAGAGCTTCGGGCGCGACGGGCGGCACTACCTCTGCCTCCACGGCTTTGCAGGGCGCAATGCGCAGCAGACGCTGGGGCTGCTGGTGACCAAGCGGATGGAGGAGATGGGGCTCGATCCCCTCGGCTTCGTCACCACCGATGCCTCACTCTTGATCTGGGGCCTGGCGGAGGTGACCGACGTCGCCCCCCTGCTCGACCCGGAGGGCCTGCGCGAGGGGCTGGAGACCTGGCTGGGCGAGAACAAGCTGATGAAGCGGACGTTCCGCAACGCCGCCATCGTGGCGGGGCTGATCGCGCGCAACCAGGTCGGCGCGCGAAAGAGCGGTCGTCAGGCGACGTTCTCCTCGGACATCCTCTACGACACGCTGCGGCGCTTCGACCCCGACCACCTCCTCCTGCGCATCACGCGGGTGGAGGCGATGCGGGGCCTGGTGGATTTCGACCGGATCGAGGAAATGCTGGCGCGCACCGCCGGGCGGATCGACCACGTGCGCGCGCCCCATGTGACGCCGCTGGCCGCCCCCCTGCTGCTCGAGATGGGCAAGGTCCCGATCAATGGGAGGGCCGAGGAGCGGCTCCTGGCCACCGAGGCGGCGGCGCTGATGGCCGAGGCAGGGCTGACGTGAGCGCGGCCTTGCACGGCGCGTCCGTTCTTGCTTTGTATCGGCCATGACCGGCTATGAGCTGACCCTCTGCGGCGCCCGGCTGACCCTGCTCGGGTCGGGTGCGCTCTGGTGGCCGGAGGCGGGGGTGCTCGCGGTCGCAGACCTGCATCTCGGCAAGGCCGAGCGGATCGCCCGCCGTGGCGGCGCCCTGCTGCCGCCCTACGAGACGCGCGCGACGCTGGAGCGCCTGGCGTCGGAGATTGCGGCGCATCAGCCCGTCCGGGTGATCTGCCTCGGCGACAGCTTTGACGATACGGCGGCGGCCGACGCGCTGCCCGGCGAGGCGCGGGCGGCACTCGCGGGTGTCATGGCCGGGCGGGACTGGACCTGGGTCGGGGGAAACCATGACGCGGGGCTGGGGGTGGAGGCGGTCCGGCTCGGCCCGCTCGTCTTCCGCCACATCGCGACGGGGGAGGCGGGGGAGGTCTCGGGCCACTGGCACCCCAAGCTACGGGTCGGCCTCGGCGGGCGGGGCGTCACCCGCGCGTGCTTTCTGGCCGATGCGCGGCACCTGATCCTGCCTGCCTTCGGCACCTATACCGGCGGGCTCGCGGCGGACGCGGCACCGCTCGCGGCGCTGATGGGCCCCGGGGCGATCGCGGTGCTGACGGGCCGCGTCCCCTGCGCCGTCCCCTTGACCCGGATCCCCGCATGAGCACGCCCCGCGACCCCGGCTATGCGGACCGTGTCCGGCGGCTCTTCGCGGCGCAGGGGATGATGGGGACGCTGGGGGCGAGCCTCTGCGACATCGCGCCGGGGGCGGTCAGCGTCCGCGCACCGATTACCTGGGCGGTCAGCCAACAGCACGGGTTCGGCCATGCGGGCCTCGCCTGGACGCTGGGGGACACGGCGGCGGGGTTCGCGGCCCAGTCGCTGATGGCCGCGACCGACGGGGTGCTGACGGTCGAGATGAAGATCAACCTGCTCGCGCCCACCCGCGGCACCGCGCTGATCGCCCGGGGGCGGGTCGAGCGGGCGGGACGGCGGCTGAGCGTTGTGCGGGCGGACGTGGTCGCGGTCGATGCCGAGGGCGGAGAGACGGCGGTGGCGATCCTGCTCGGTACCATGATGTGCATGGAGGGGATGGGGTAAGCGTCCCTTGGGGGGATTGACCCCCCTGCGGGCCGCGCCGGTGGTGGCCTGGATGCCGGGCCGGTCGCGGGGGATACGTCCCATTGCTGGGGAAGCGCTTGAGGAGCAGGCTGCTCCTCAAGGCGCCCCCGCCAGCGTGGGGGGGCGAGTCCCCGCCGCGTCAAGGCCAAGCCCCCGTTCCGGGGGTGCTTCGCAGCCTTGACCCGGCGGGGAATCACCCCGTCCCTACGCCGTCAGGCCCGCGGGTTCTGGGAGGGACGCGGACCGGCAGGCGGCGGTCAGGGTGTTGGCGAGCAGGCAGGCGATGGTCATCGGGCCGACGCCCCCAGGGACGGGGGTGATGGCCCCGGCCACCTCCATTGCCGAGGGGAAGTGGACGTCACCTGTCAGGCGCGTCTTGCCGCCCTCACCGGGCACGCGGTTGATGCCGACATCGATGACGGTGGCGCCGGGGCGGATCCAGTCGCCGGGGACCATGTCGGGGCGCCCCACGGCAGCAATCAGGATGTCGGCGCCCCGGCAGATCGCGGGGAGGTCGCGGCTGCGGCTGTGGGCGATGGTGACGGTGGCATTGTCGCGCAGCAGAAGTTGCGCCATGGGCTTGCCCACGATGGTGGAGCGGCCAACCACCACCGCATTGGCGCCCGCAAGGTCGCCCAGGTGGTCACGCAGCAGCAGCAGGCAGCCGAGCGGGGTGCAGGGGACCAGGCTCTTCTGCCCCGTGGCGAGCAGGCCGACATTCGAGATGTGGAAGCCGTCCACGTCCTTGGCCGGGTCGATGGCGTTGATCACGAGATCCGCGTCGATATGGGGCGGCAGGGGGAGCTGTACGAGGATGCCGTGCACGGCGGGATCGGCGTTCAGCCGGGCGACGAGGGCGAGCAACGTGTCGGCATGCGTGTCGGCGGGCAAGCGGTGCTCGATGCTCGCCATCCCCGCCTCCTCGGTCTGGCGGCCCTTGTTGCGGACGTAGACCTGGCTCGCGGGGTTCTCGCCCACCAGCACCACGGCGAGACCGGGGGTCAGGCCATGGGCGGCCGTCAGCCCGGCGACCGCTGTAGCGATGCGGCCGCGCAGGCGCTCGGCGAACGCCTTGCCGTCGAGGATCGTGGCGGTCATTGCGCGAACTCGATCCGGTGCGCCCAGGTCGCGCCGTCCGAGACGACCAGGCTTTCGAAGTTCAGCGTCTTGATCAGGTCGAGGAAGGTGATGTCGAAGGCAAGGCCCGCACTCTGGAAGAACGGCGCCTCGCGCACGCGGCCCGTCAGCTCGGCCAGCACGGCGCGGGCGCGGAAGAGGGTGCGGAACACGTCATCCTCCAGCGCCACGAGGATCAGCTTTTCCGCCGCCGCCCCCTTGGTGAAGGCCACGAAGCGCGGGGCGCCGTCGCGGTTGTCCTCGGCCGCGGTCAGGGTGGCGGCCATGGCGATGCGCTCCTCGCGCGTCGCCTGCGCGGGGCGGATCGTGCGGGTGAAGCTCTCGGTCGAGGTGACGGGGGGGTAGTAGTACCCCTCCTGCCGCTCCTGGGCTATGGCCGGGGCGGCGAGAAGCGCGCACGCGAGGAGCACGCGCATCAGAACAACCCCTCGATCTGGCCCGCGTCGTTGAAGCGGATGGTCTCGGCCGAGGGGACCTTGGGCAGACCGGGCATCGTCATGATCTCGCCGCAGATTGCCACAATGAAGCCTGCGCCGGCGCTGAGGCGCACCTCGCGGATGGGAATGGTGAAGCCGGTGGGGGCGCCGCGGCGCTCGGGGTCGG
>JANNOT010000069.1:0-2173 GCA_031399375.1 Paraoceanicella sp. | reverse complement strand
ACACTTATCTCGTCAACGGCCATGGGCCGGCAGAGAACTGGACCGGGCTGTTCGAGCCCGGCGAGCGCGTGCGGCTGCGCATCGTCAATGCGTCGGCGATGACCAATTTCAATGTGCGCATCCCGGGCCTGGCGATGACAGTGGTCGCAGCCGACGGCAACGATGTGCAGCCGGTGGAGGTCGACGAGTTCCAGATCGGCGTTGCCGAGACCTATGACGTCATCGTCCAGCCCAGGGACGATCGCGCCTATGGCTTCATCGCCGAAGGCATCGACCGGTCGGGGCTGGTCCGCGCGACCCTGGCGCCGCGCCTGGGCATGATCGCTGCGGTGCCGCCCCTGCGCAAACGCCCGCTGCTGACCATGAAGGACATGGGCATGGGCGATATGGGCATGGGCAATATGGACATGGGCGGCGGTGCCATGGCTGGGATGGACCATGGCAAGATGCCGGGCATGGACCATGGCGCGATGCCGGGCATGAACCATGACATGGGGTCGATGAAGATGCTCGACCCGTCGGTGGCCCCGCAGGTGAAGATGGGACCGGGGGTGGCGATGCTGTCCGCGATGCCGATGGACCGCACCGCCGAGCGCCCGACCGGCCTTGAAAACGAGCCGCACCGGGTGCTGACGTACAGCCAGCTTCGAGCGCTCGACCCCAATCCCGACAGGCGCGACCCGTCGCGGGAAATCGACATTCACCTGACGGCCAACATGGAACGCTATATGTGGTCGTTCGACGGGGTGAAGTTCAGCGAGGGCGCCGAGCCCCTGTCCTTTCGCCACAATGAGCGTGTCCGCGTCAATTTGATCAACGACACGATGATGCCGCATCCGATCCACCTGCACGGCCATTTCTTCGAGGTGGTGACGGGCGAAAAGGGCCATCGCCCGGTCAAGCACACGGTCAATGTCCTGCCCGGCGGCAAGGTGTCGTTCGACTTGACCGCCGATGCGCTCGGCGACTGGGCGTTCCATTGCCACATGATGCTCCACATGCACGCCGGCATGTTCCGCGTCGTGACCGTCCGGCACGACGCGGATGCGGCATGAACCGCACGGCAATCGGTTTGGCCGTCGGTCTGGCGATGATCCCGTTCGCCGCCCGGGCGCAGTCGGTACCGGCGCCGCCCGACCCCCATGCCGGCCACGCCATGCCGATGGCTGCGCCGGCTCCGGTCGCCGACCCGCACGCGGGGCACGACATGGGCGCGATAAGACCCGCCGCCCCTGCTCCGGCCGCCGACCCGCATGCGGGTCACGACATGGGCGCGGTGAGACCCGCCGCCCCTGCCCCGGTCGCCGACCCGCATGCGGGGCACGACATGGGCACAGCGAAAGCCGCCGGGCCGGCGGCCACCGGCGAGGTCATCGGCACCGCCCCGGCACCGGCCCCGCCGACCGATCACGCCGCCGATGCCGTGTGGGGGGCAGCGGCCCTGGCGACGGCGCGGGCCGCACTGCGCCGCGACCATGGCGGCTTCACCGGCTCGCTGATCCTTTTCAACCTTGCCGAAGTTCAGGCGCGCCCCGGCGGCGATGGCTATCGCTGGGAGGGGGAAGGCTGGTTCGGCGGCGATATCAACCGCCTGGTCGTCAAGACCGAAGGCGAGGGCAATGTCGGTGGTCCGCTCGAAACCGCCGAAATCCAGGCGCTCTATTCGCGGGCCATCGGCCCGTGGTGGAACCTCCAGGCCGGGGTGCGCTATGATCCGAGGCCCGATCCGCAGCGCGCCTATGCAACGCTCGGGATCGAGGGGCTGGCACCCTATTGGTTCAAGGCGGCCGGGGCGCTGTTCCTGTCGAACAAGGGCGAACTGCGTGGCCGAATCGAGGGCTTCTACGACCAGCGCATCACCCAGCGCCTGATCCTGCAGCCGCGCGCCGAGATCGAGGCTGCGGTTCAGTCGATACCCGAGATCGGCGTCGGTGCGGGGCTGACCGATATCGAACTCGGGCTGCGGCTGCGCTACGAAATCGCCCGCGAGTTCGCACCCTATGTCGGATTCGAATGGGCAGCCTCGATCGGCGAGACGGCGCGCTGGGCGCGCGCTTCCGGTGATCGACCCAGCGTCGTTAGTGTCGTCGCCGGTTTGCGGTTCTGGTTTTAGGGTCATGTTCGTTCAAGTTACACCAACCCCGCTCATCCCGAGCGAAGTCGAGGGACGTCC
>JANNOT010000059.1:0-15795 GCA_031399375.1 Paraoceanicella sp. | reverse complement strand
ACCGGATCGCCCAGAGCCCGCTCTGGTCAATCGCCTCGATCCAGGGCCGCGCGCCGAGACTACCCGTGGCGGCCTGTCCCGCGATCCAGACCGCGGGCAGGATCGCTGCCGCCAGACCCAGGCTGCGAATCCAGGAAAAGCGTCCGGCGCGGTCGGTCCAGGGATGAATCTCTACGCTCATGCACCAAGAGATACGCGTCCCGCCCGCTACGGCCAACCCCGCGGGATCACCTTTGGGCGACGGGCTGACATGAAGCCGCTGGTCCTGACCCCGGCGCTCGGCTAGAACCGCGCCGCACCCCGGACCGGAGAGGCCCATGGAAACCGCCCTGAAACGCGACTGGATCGCGACCGCCCGCACGCTGAGCGAGGCGCTGCCGTTCCTCCAGCGCTACGACGGCGCGACGGTCGTCATCAAGATGGGCGGGCACGCCATGGGCGATGGCGAGGGGATGGCGAGTTTCGCGCGCGACATCGTGCTGATGAAGCAGTGCAACCTGCACCCCGTCATCGTCCATGGCGGCGGGCCCCAGATCGGCGAGATGCTCGACCGGCTGGCCATCAAGTCGGATTTCGTCGATGGGCTGCGGGTGACCGACGAGGCGACCGTCGAGGTGGTGGAAATGGTCCTGTCGGGCCGGATCAACAAGCGCATCGTCCAGGCGATCAATGCCCAAGGCGGCAAGGCCGTGGGGCTGAGCGGCAAGGACGCCAACCTCGTCATCTGCGAAAAGGCGGTAAAGACGGTCAAGGATCCCGACAGCAACATCGAGCGGGTGCTCGATCTCGGCCTGGTGGGAGAGCCGGTGGAGACGCATCCGGAGGTGCTGCGGACGTTTCTCGCCTCGGACTTCATCCCCGTGATCGCGCCGGTCGCCGCGGGGCGCAAGGGCGAGACGTTCAACGTGAACGGCGACACCATGGCGGGGGCCATCGCAGGCGGGATGAAGGCGGAGCGGCTGCTCCTGCTAACCGATGTCGCAGGCGTCAAGGATGCGGACGGGACCGTGATGGCGGACCTGACCCGGGCGCAGGTCGAGGCGATGACCGCGGCGGGGACCATCCGCGGGGGGATGATCCCAAAGACCGAGACGGCGCTGAAGGCGATCGAGCAGGGCGTGGGCGCGGTGGTGATCCTCGACGGCCGCGCCGCCCATGCGTGCCTGCTGGAGCTTTTCACCGAACATGGCGCCGGGACGCTGATCCGGGCCTGAGGGCGCGGGGTCGTGCCCCAATCCCACCGGTCTTGACGACGATGCCACGCCTGGGGCACCACGACGCCATGCGCCAGCTCATCCTGATCCGTCACGCCAAGTCGTCATGGGCCGATCCCGCGCTCGACGACGCGGCGCGCCCGTTGAACGATCGCGGTCGGGTCAGCGCGCCGGTGATCGGGGCCTGGCTGGCCGGGCGGGGGTTTCATCCCGATGCCGCGCTGCTTTCGCCGGCGCTGCGCGTCCAGCAGACCTGGGAGCGGCTCGCGCCCCAGCTTCGCAGCCCCCCGCTGCCCGAAACGCGCGAGCGGCTCTACATGGCCGACCCCGCCACCATGCTCGATCTGCTGCGCGAGATGCCCGCGACAGCCACCACGGTCCTGATGATCGGCCACCAGCCCGGCATATCGAGCTTTGCCCGCCTGCTGGCCGCAGAGCCGGTCCCTGCCGGTTGCGCCCGGGCCTTCACCAAGTTCCCGACCGCCGCAGCCGCCGTGATCCGATTTGACGCCACAAGCTGGGACGACACGGGGTTCGGCACGGGGCGCTTCGACGCGTTCGCCGTGCCGAAGGAGCTGATCTGACGGGTCAGTGCCCGAGGATCTGGCTGAGGAAAAGCTTCGTGCGTTCCGATTTCGGGTTGGTGAAGAATTCGCGCGGCTCGTTCTGCTCCACGATCTGACCCTGGTCCATGAAGATCACGCGGTTCGCCACGGCCTGGGCGAAGCCCATCTCGTGGGTCACGCAGATCATCGTCATCCCCTCCTCGGCGAGCGAGATCATGGTGTCCAGCACCTCCTTGATCATCTCGGGGTCGAGGGCCGAGGTCGGCTCGTCGAAGAGCATGATCTTGGGGCGCATGCAGAGCGATCGCGCGATGGCCACGCGCTGCTGCTGGCCACCCGAAAGCTGGCCGGGATACTTGTGGGCCTGCTCGGGGATCTTGACCTTCTTGAGGAAGTGCATTGCCAGATCCTCGGCCTCCTTCTTCGGGGTCTTGCGGACCCAGATCGGGGCGAGGGTGCAGTTTTCCAGGATTGTCAGGTGCGGGAACAGGTTGAAGTGCTGGAACACCATCCCGACCTCGGAGCGCACCTTGTCGATGTTCTTCAGATCCGAGGTAAGCTCGATCCCGTCCACCACGATCTGCCCCTTCTGGTGTTCCTCCAGCCGGTTGACGCAGCGGATCAGCGTGGACTTGCCCGAACCGGACGGGCCGCAGACCACGATCCGCTCGCCTTTGTTCACGGTCAGGTTGATGTCGCGCAGCACGTGGAATTCCCCGTACCACTTGTTCATCGCGGTGATGCGGATGGCGACCTCGTCGAGGACCTTCATCTGCGCGCGCATGGGTTCCGACATGGTGTCTCCTCAGCGGTGATCGGTGCGCATCTTGCGCTCGAGATACATGGAATAGCGGGACATGCCGAAGCAGCAGATGAAGAACAGGAGGGCGACGAACCCGTAGAGCTCCCACACGATCCCGTTCCAGTCCGAATTCGCACGGATCGGCCGCACGACGCCGAGCGGGTCGAGCAGGCCGATCACGGACACCAGGGTCGTGTCCTTGAAGAGCCCGATGAAGTTGTTCACGATCCCCGGGATCGAGATCTTCAGCGCCTGGGGCATCACGATCAGCCGCGTGGCGCGCCAGTAATCGAGCCCCAGGGCATCCGCCGCCTCGTACTGCCCCTTGGGCAGCGCCGCGAGCCCGCCGCGGATCGTCTCGGCCATGTAGGCCGAGGCGAAGAAGATCACGAGGATCAGCACGCGCAGCAGCAGCGCGAACTCCGTCCCCGGCGGCAGGAAGTAGTTGAGCAGGGTCGAGGCGACGAAGAGCAGGGTGATCAGCGGCACGCCGCGGATGAACTCGATGAAGCCGACGCAGATCGCCTTGACGATGAAAAGCTTGGATTGCCGCCCCAGCGCCAGGATGATCCCGAGCGGCAGCGAGCCCGCGATGCCGGTGATCCCGATGATCAGCGTCAGCATGAACCCACCCATCTGCGCCGATTCGACCGAGGGCAGGGCGAGCGGCAGGACCGAGGCGAAGGCGCCCGCGACGGGGCTTGAAAGAAACATCCACCAGATGACCGCCGCCAGCACGCCCGCAATCAGCGCGCCGAGCGGGCCGAGGACCGCCCCGCCATAGCGCCAGACGGCGAAACCCACGCCGAACCCGGCCATGGCCATCACGGGATACCAGACCGACCCGCCCCAGAGCAGGAAGTAGGCGAGCGCCGGGAACGCCACCGTCAGCAGCAGGAGCTGCCGGGGCAGGCTGAAGAGCACGGGCGCAAGCGCCGCGACCAGCAGGAGGAAGGTCAGGATGGGCCGCCAGTACCAGTCCGGCGGATAGAACCCGAAGATGAACTGGTTGAACCGCTCGCGGATCACCGCAAAGCACGCACCCTCGCCGAGCGCGCGGCATTCGCTCAGGCTGCCCGCGTTCCAGACCGATCCGGTGAACCAGGGCAGAAGGCTCCACACGATCCAGAGCACGACGGCGAGCGACAGGAACGACAGCACGCCGTTCGAGATCGACGAGAAGAGGTTCTCGCGCATCCACTTGATCGCCCCCGTCTCCGACACGGGAGGGGGAGCAGGCGGAATGGCCTCGGCGCGGACGAAGGCGATGTCGCTCATCTCAGCGCTCCTTGAGCTTCATGCGGTCGTTATAGGCGTTCATCACCACCGAGACCGTCAGCGAGACCGCGAGGTAGAAGGCCATCAGGAGCAGGATGCATTCCATTGCCCGCCCGGTCTGGTTGAGCGTGATCCCTCCCAGCGTGCCGGTGGCGTCCATGTAGCCCACAGCGATGGCGAGCGAGGAGTTCTTGGTCAGATTGAGGTACTGCGAGATCAGGGGCGGAATGATCACCCGCATCGCCTGGGGCAGAACCACCAGGTTCATCACCCGGCTCGCGTGAAGGCCCAGGGCCGAGGCGGCCTCCGTCTGCCCCTTGGACACCGCAAGGATGCCTGCGCGGACGTTCTCTGCGATGAAGGCCCCGGTGTAGAGCGACAGCGCGATCCAGAGCGCGAGCAGACTATCGCGCAGATGGATGCCGCCGACGAAATTGAACCCCCGAAGCTCCGGCAGGCCGAGATGAAACCCCAGGAGGAGGAGCGCCACAAGCGACGGCCCGATGACGAGCCCGAGGCGGACCCAGAACACCGCCGGCCGCTCGCCCGTCCGGCTCTGTACCGCATCGGCCCACGCGCCGACCCGCAGGCTCGCAACGATTCCCGCCACGAGCAGCCCGACGAACAGCAGGAAGTCGAGGCTGATCTGCATGAACCCAAGTTCGATGACGCCAAGCGAGCGGGTGAAGAGCGGCTCGGGCACGTAGAACCCGCGATTGGTCAGCGCGACATGGTCCCAGAGCACCATGGACGCCGTCGCATTCTCGCCCCGGAACGCATTCGGCTGCGGCAGCGTGTCATTCACCGCCGCCATGATGAGGAGGATCCAGACAAGAAGGGGCACGTTGCGGAATGCCTCGACATAGACCGTCATCAGACGCGCGACGATCCAGTTCTTGGACAGGCGCGCCACCCCCGCCATCACGCCGATCACCGTTGCCGTGACGCAGCCCATAACGGCGAGCAGGAGGGTGTTGAGGATGCCGAGCACCGCAGCGCGGATGTTGGGGTCCTGCGAGGTGTAGGCGATGAGCCGCTGGTTGATGTCATAGCCCGCGGGCACCCAGAGAAAGGCAAAGCTGAAGCTCTTGCCCAGGGCGTCCAGATTGCGGATCGTGTTGTCGACCACCCAGGCGGCGAACAGCATGAACAGAAACAGCACGATCACCTGGATGGTCAGGGATCGGTAGCGCGTGTCCGACAGGAGCATCCCGATGCGGAACGGCTCCTTCTGCGGATCGGTGATGACGGCCATGGTCCAGTGCTCCCGTTGCAACAGCCAGAAGCCGGTCTTGAGCTGCGCATCCCCGCGGGGCGGTTGGCCCGCCCTCGCGCGCATGGGGTCCGGCCCGAAGGCGCCGGTCCCCGGTTGGGGAACCGGCGGGCCGGGGGCGCAGGTGCGCGCCCCCGACAGCCCCGGTCAGCGGAAGGGCGGGGTGTAGAGCAGCCCGCCCTGGGTCCACTGGGCGTTCAGCCCGCGGGCGAGGCCGATCGGCGTCTTTTCGCCGATGTAGCGTTCGAAAAGCTCGCCGTAGTTGCCCCCGGCGGCGATCGCCTTGACCGCCCAATCCTTGGGCAGGCCCATCATGACGCCGTATTCCCCCTCGGTCCCCAGAAGGCGGTTG
Organism: Paraoceanicella sp.; assembly: GCA_031399375.1. Taxonomy (GTDB): domain Bacteria; phylum Pseudomonadota; class Alphaproteobacteria; order Rhodobacterales; family Rhodobacteraceae; genus Paroceanicella. The sequence continues at coordinate 10,310 of JANNOT010000059.1, read as the reverse complement.
ATCTCGGGGTTGGTGGTCGGCGCCTTGGCCATCTCCATCACGTTGGCCGAGGTGATGCCGAGCTCTTCCGCAGCGACGAGTGCGTTCAGCGTCCAGCGCACGATGTCGCCCCACGGGGCATCGCCATGGCGCACGAGCGGGCCGAGCGGCTCCTTGGAGATGATCTCGGGCAGCAGGATATGGTCGGCGGGGTTCTCGAAGGTCGCGCGGGTCGCGGCGAGGCCAGAGGCATCGGTGGTGTAGACGTCGCAGGCGTTCGAGAGATATTTCTGCGTCGCCTCGGCCTGGGTCTCGATCGGAACCGGCTCGTAGCTCATGTTGTTCACGCGGAAATAATCCGCGAGGTTCAGTTCGGTCGTGGTGCCGGTCTGGATGCAGACGGTCGCCCCGTTCAGCTCCTTGGCCGACGTGACGCCGAGGTCCTTGCGGACCATGAAGCCCTGGCCGTCATAGTAGTTCACGCCCACGAAATCGAACTTCAGGTCCGTATCGCGGCTGAACGTCCAGGTGGTGTTGCGCGACAGCAGGTCGACCTGGTTGCCCGCGAGCGCCTCGAACCGGGTCTTGCCGGTCGTGGGGGTGAACTTCACCGCTTTCGCATCGCCAAAGATGGCCGCGGCGACCGCCCGGCAGATGGCGACGTCAAAGCCGTCCCATTCGCCCGACGCGTCCGTGAACGCAAAGCCGGGAACGCCTTCGGCCACGCCGCAGGCAAGATTGCCGCGCGCCTTCACGTCGTCGAGCGTCGCGGCGGATGCGGCGCCGGTCAGCAGCGCCATCGCAGCCACGCTGCCCAAGACTACGGATGATTTCATTGTAACCTCTTCCCTGGTTGCCCGCGTTGGGGCGTATGGACCTCGGGGGTCCGTTGAATCTTGCGGGGTTATGCAGACACCCCCATTCCAAATGTTGAACTGGTCCATCATGGATCGTCAAGAGGCGCTTCCGCGGTGCAGCGTGACGCGCGCTTGACTCCGCCCGCCGACCGGGGTGAAAGCGGGGCGAAAGCGAGGGGGGCGATGAACCTTGTCTATGTCGCGCTCGGTGGGGCCCTGGGGTCCGTCCTGCGGGCCCTGACGATCCAGGCGGGGGTCCGGCTCTTCGGGCCAGGCTTTCCGGTCGGCACGCTTTTTGTCAACGTCGCGGGCGGGTTCGCGATCGGACTGCTCGCGGTCCTCTTGGTCGAGCGCGGGGGCGGACGCCATGTGCCGCTCCTGATGACCGGGGTCCTGGGCGGGTTCACCACGTTTTCCGCGTTTTCGCTCGACACGCTGCGGCTGATCGAGGCGGGGCGGATCGGAGCCGCTGCGGCCTATGTCGCGGCCTCGGTCGCACTGTCGATCGCGGCCTGCGCGCTCGGCCTGATTGCGGCGCGGGGCTGGGCAGCATGAGCGGCGTGGAATTGCGGCCCGTGGGCGTGGAGGACGGGGACCAGCGGCTCGATCGCTGGTTCCGTCGCCAGTTCCCCCATGTGACCCAGGGCCGCATCGAGAAGATGCTGCGCACGGGTGAGATCCGCGTGGACGGCGCGCGCGCCACCGCCGCCCAGCGGGTCGCGGCGGGTCAGGTCGTGCGCATCCCGCCGATCCCCCCCGCGGAGGGCCCTGCCCCCGTCGCCCGCCGGGTCGAGGGGATCAGCGAGGCGGATGCCGCCATGATGCGCCGGGCGGTGATCTACGAGGACGCCTACGTGATCGCCATCAACAAGCCCCCCGGCCTCGCCGCGCAGGGGGGCTCGGGCGTCACCCGGCATGTGGATGGACTGGCCGAGGTGTTCGCGCGCGGCGACAGGCGCCCCAAGCTCGTGCACCGGCTCGACCGCGACACGTCGGGGGTGCTGCTGCTGGCCCGCACGCCGCGCGCCGCGGTCGCCCTGTCGCGCGGGTTCGAGGCCAAGACAACCCGCAAGATCTACTGGGCCGCGGTGGCGGGCACGCCCAGTCCGCGGGCCGGCACGATCCGCTACGGCCTGGTCAAGGCGGGAGGGGACGCCGAGAAGATGCGCTGCGTGCGCCCCGACCAGATCGAGGCGACCGAGGGGGCAAAGCGTGCGGTCACCGATTTCATGGTGATCGAGGCGGCGGCCAAGCGCGCGTCCTGGGTGGCGCTGTCGCCCATCACCGGCCGCACGCACCAGCTGCGCGCCCACATGGCCGAGATCGGGCACCCGGTGGTCGGCGACGGGAAATATGGCGGTAGCGGCCAGACCAACGAGGGCGACGGCTGGGGCGCGCAGCTTGGTGGGGCGGTCAGCCGCAAGCTGCACCTCCATGCCCGGTCGGTGATGTTCGACCACCCGGTGACGGGTGCGCGCCTGACGCTGACCGCGCCGTTGCCCGAGCACATGGAGCGGACCTGGGCGCTCTTCGGCTGGGACATGCGCGATGCCGCCATCGACCCGTTTGCCGAGCAGACGGCGTGACCCCGCGGCTGGTGGTGTTCGACGTGGACGGCACGCTGATCGACAGCCAGCACGCGATCCTGGCTGCGATGCGGCAGGCATTTCTCGCGATGGGTGCGGACCTGCCGGGGCGCGAGGCGGTGCTTGCCATCGTGGGCCTGTCGCTGCCCGAGGCAATCGGCGCCCTCGCCCCCGACTGGTCGCCCGCAGCCGTGGCAGAGGGTGCGACCGCGTACAAGCGCGCGTTCCGCGACCTGCACGACGCGGGGCGGCCCGAGGCAGCCTCGCCCCTCTTTCCCGGGGCCGCGGCGGCGCTCGACCGGCTGGGGGTGGCACCGGGGACCCGGCTCGGCATCGCGACGGGCAAGGCACGGGGCGGGCTCGACCAGGTGCTCGTCGCCCACGGACTGGCCGGGCGGTTCGCGACCGAGCAGACCGCAGATCTCCACCCGTCCAAGCCCCATCCGGCCATGCTTGCCGCCTGCGCGGCCGAGACCGGAGTGCCGCCGGGGCGGGCGGTGATGGTGGGGGACACCGCGTTCGACATCGCCATGGGGCGCGCGGCAGGGTTTGCCACCATCGCCGTGTCCTGGGGGTACCATCCGGTGGAGCGGCTGCGCGCGGCGGGGCCGGACGCGGTCATCGACGGGTTCGGCGCGCTCGACGACGCCATCGACGGGCTGCTGGGGCCATGACCGAATGGGCACCGAAGCGGTTCTGGGCCGAGGCGGCGGTGGAGCCTGCGGCGGCCGGGTTTGCCGTCCGGCTTGACGCGCGGCGGCTCAACACCCCCGCGAAGGCGCCCCTGATCTTGCCGACCGCGGCGCTCGCCACCGCCATTGCCGCCGAATGGGGCGCGCAGGCGGACCGCGTGGTGCCCCAGACGATGCCGATGACGCGGCTTGCCAATTCCGCGCTCGACCGCGTGGCGCCGCAGCGGGCGGCGGTATCCGCGGTCGTCGCAGCCTATGCCGAAACCGATCTCGTCTGCTACCGCGCCGACCGTCCCGCGGCGCTCGCCGCGCGCCAGGCGGAGGCGTGGGATCCCCTGCTTGGCTGGGCGGCGGAGACCCTTGGGGCGCCGCTGCGCGCGGTCGTCGGGCTGATGCCCCGGCCCCAGCCACGCGAGAGCATCGCTCGGCTCGCGACGGTCGTGGCGGGCACGGACGCCTTTCGGCTCGCCGCACTCCACGAGCTGACCGCGCTGTCGGGATCGCTGATCCTGGGCCTGGCGGTCCTGCGCGGGCATCTTGACCCCGACGCGGGCTGGGCCCTGTCGCGCATCGACGAGGACTGGCAGATTGCCCAGTGGGGCGCGGATGCCGAGGCGGCAGACGCCGCTGCGGCCAAGGCCGCGGATTTTGCTGCCGCCGCGCGGTTCCATGCCCTGCTGGAGGATTGCCCATGAACCGCGTCGCGAACCGTCCCGAGGATCTGCTGACCCCCGACCAGTTCGCCGCCCTGACCGGGCTCGACGTGATGGAGGGGATCCGCGACGGGCGCTATCCCGCGCCACCCATCGCCGCCACGCTCGACTTCACGCTGACCGAGGCGGCGCTGGGGCGGGTGGTGTTCGCAGGCACGCCGGGGTTTGCGGTGGCCAATCCGATGGGGACCACCCATGGCGGCTGGTACGGCACGCTGCTCGACAGCTGCATGGCCTGCGCGGTGATGACCCATCTCGCCCGCGGGCAGACCAGCACCACGCTGGAATACCGGGTGAACATCATCCGCCCGATCCCCTTCGGCCTGCGGGTCGAGGCGGTCGGAGAGACGCGGCATGTCGGGCGGCGAACCGGCGTTGCCGACGGGCGGATCACCGGGCCGGACGGCACGCTTTTCGCCACGGGCTCCACCACCTGCCTGATCCTCGTGCCCTGATGCATGTCGTGATCGTCGGTGGCGGGATCATGGGGGTCTCGCTGGCCTGGTGGCTGACGCGCGGCACCACTCCCCCCGCGGTGACGGTGGTGGAGCGGGACCCGAGCCTTGCGACATCCTCGACCATGCTGTCGGCCGCCTCGATCCGCCAGCAGTTCTCCACCCCCCAGAACATCCGCCTCAGCGCGTTCGGGTGGGCGTTTCTGACCCATGCGAAGGCCCATCTGGGGGAGGATGCGGGGCTGGTGCGGCGCGGCTATCTGCTCTTGGCCTCGACCGCGGGCGCCGAGGTGCTGGCGCAGAACGCCGCGGTTCAGCAGGCCGAGGGCGCGGCGACGACGCTCCTGGACCCGGCCGCGCTCGCCGCGCGGTTTGCCTGGCTCTCGACCGCGGGTATCGCACGGGCGGCGCTCGGCCGGGACGAGGGCTGGTTCGACCCCGCCACGCTTCACAGGGGGTTCCTGCGCGGGGCACGTAGGGCGGGGGCGGTCAGCGTGACGGGCGAGGTCACCGGCATCACGCGGCGGGCCGGACGCGCCGCGGGCGTCGTCCTGCGCGACGGGGGCGAGATCGCGGGCGACATCATCGTCAACGCGGCGGGTGCGCGGGCGGGTGCCGTCGCGGCGATGGCCGGCATCGACCTGCCGGTCGGCCCCGACCTGCGCACCGTGTTCCACTTCACCGCGCCCCCCGGCGCCGCCCCGGCGGACGGACCGCTCGTGGTGGACCCGGCCGGGTTCTGGACCCGGCCCGAGGGTGCGGGGTTCCTGGCGGGCATGGAAAGCCCGGGCGTGCCGGACGATCCCTGGGCGCTCGCCCCCGACTGGCCGGTGTGGGAGGAGACGCTCTGGCCCGCCCTCGCCACCCGGATCCCCGGTTTTGCGCAGACCCGGGTGGGTCGCGCCTGGGCGGGGCCCTATGACTGGAACGCCCATGACCAGAACGCGCTTCTGGGCGAGGATCCCGCCTGCCCGGGGCTGGTCCATGTCGCCGGGTTTTCGGGCCACGGGCTACAGCACGGGCCAGGCATCGGACGGGCCATGGCGGCGCTGATCCTGACCGGGGACTGGGGTCCGATCGACCTGTCGGTCTTTGCGGTGACCCGCCTTGCCACCGGCGCGCGGGTCGTCGAACGCACGGTGATCTGAGAGCGTACGCTGACCTGACGCGGGTCAGCTCGCGTTGCGCGCGGCGCGCAGCCGGGCGAGTTCGGCCATCCGGGTGCGCAGCCCCGCCTCCGCCCCCCGGTCGGTGGGGGTGTAGAGGCTGGGGCGTGCCATGCCGTCGGGGAAGTAGCCCTGGCCCGAAAAGCCGTCCGCGGCGTCATGGTCATAGGCATAGCCCGCGCCATAGCCCTGATCCTTCATCAACGCGGTCGGCGCGTTCAGGATATGCTTGGGGGGCGGGGTGGACCCGCTGCGCCGGGCCAGATCGCGTGCGGCGGCGAAGGCGGCGTAGACCGCGTTCGATTTCGGCGCGAGGGCGAGCGCCACGACCGCCTCGGCCAGCGCAAGCTCGCCCTCGGGCGATCCCAGCCGCTCATAAACCTCCCACGCCGTCAGGCAGAGCGCTGCAGCCCCGGGCTGGGCAAGCCCCACATCCTCGACCGCCATCCGCGTGATCCGGCGGGCGAGATAGCGCGGATCCTCGCCCCCCTCCAGCATCCGCGCGAGCCAGTAGAGCGCGGCGTCCGGGTCCGATCCCCGCACCGATTTGTGCAGGGCGGAGATGAGGTTGTAATGCTCGTCCCCCGACTTGTCGTATTTCGGCGCCCGTCGCGCCAGAAGGCGGGTCAGCCCATCGGGGTCGAGCGGCTGGGGCGCGCCGAGGATCTGCTCGGCCAGGGTCAGGAGCGCGCGCCCGTCCCCGTCGGCCATGCCGATCATCGCGGCGCGGGCCGCCGGGGTCAGGGGCAGCGGCGCGGCCGTCTCTGCCTCGGCCCGCAGCAGCAATCCCTCCAGTGCGGCGTCGTCGAGCCGGTGCAGCACCAGTACCTGGGCGCGCGACAGAAGGGCCGCGTTCAGCTCGAAGGACGGGTTCTCGGTCGTGGCCCCCACGAGCACGATCGTCCCATCCTCCATATGCGGCAGGAACCCGTCCTGCTGCGCCCTGTTGAACCGGTGGATCTCGTCCACGAACAGAAGCGTTCCGCGGCCCTGGCGCGCGCGCAGCCTTGCCGCCTCGAATTCGCGCTTCAGATCGGCGACCCCGGTGAAGATCGCGCTGATCTGCACGAAGGCGAGCCCGGTTCCGTGGGCGAGCAGGCGCGCGATCGTGGTCTTTCCCACCCCCGGCGGACCCCAGAGGATGAGCGAGCCGAGCGTGCCGCGGGCCAGCATGGCCGAGAGCGCGCCGCCGGGGCCGATGAGATGCCCCTGCCCGATCACCTCGTCGAGCCGCGCCGGGCGCAGCCGGTCCGCAAGGGGCCGCAGACGCCCGGGCGCGGTCGGCGCATCGCCGCGGTCAAAGAGATCGGGCATCGACCTCGTCCTCGGGCGCGAATGCCTCGATCTGGTCTGACACCCCGCGCAGGTCGTGGGATCCGAGCGACCGCCAGGGCGTGTCGAGCCCACGGGCGAAGCTGGCACTTGCGATGATCGGCACGCCGAGCGTCTTGGTCAGCCCCTCGAGCCGCGCCGTCTCGTTGACCACGGGCCCGACGACGGACCAGGCCTGTCGGCTTGGCACGCCGATATTGCCGTAGCCCAGAAGCCCCGCATGCAGCGCGACCCCCGCCCGCAGGGCGGGCGTGCCCGCCGCCTCGCGGCTGGTGTTGAGCGTGGCGACCGCCTGCTGGGCACGCCGCGCGGCCCGCAGCGCCGCGGCCCGGGCACCCTCGGCCCCCAGCGTCTCGATGGGAAAGATCCCCAGCGCGCCATCGCCGATATAGGTCACGATCTCGCCCCCCTCGGCCTCGACCATGCTCGCGGTGCTGTCGAAGAACGCGTTCAGCGTGGTGATGTAGGACGAAAGATCCATCGACTGCGCCATCCGGGTCGAATCGCGCAGGTCCGACAGCCAGACCACCGCATCCCGCGCGGCCACGTCGCCGCGCTGGATCGCCCCGTTGAGCACCCGCAGGCCCGCCTCGCGACCGATATAGCATTCGGCGAGGGATTCCGCGATCGACTGCTGGATCGCGACCTTGGTCACGATGGCAAACGGGCGCATCAGGCCGAAGAGGATCGCGGCCTCATCCGGGGTGAACCCACCCTGCTGGCGGCTGGACCAGCTGAGCGCCATGCCCGTCTCGGGCTTCCCATCCTCCTGCCAGCCCTGACGGACGCCGTGGTGATAGCCCACGAATTCGGTCACCTCGCACAGATAGTCGGTGTACCCGGCCGCGCCGAGATCGTCGAAAACGGGGAAGTGCTCTGTCGTCTGGCCCAGCCGCCAGTGCGACCGGATAAGCCCCGTCTGGAACAGGTGCGCGACCGGGCTGCTGATCCACGCATCGGGTTCGGGGGTTTCGTGGCGGAAGAGCTCCGCCTCGACCCCGCCCACCGAACGCCAGGTCACGCTGCCCCCGCGATAAAGCGGGTGGAGCGTGGTGTACGTGACATAGCCGCGCGCGACGGGGATGCCCGCTGCCATCAGGCGCGTCCCGAATTCGGCGAGCGTCGCGGCCATGCCGGGTGCGCCGAGTGCGGCCTCGGCCAGCCAGGACGCGATCGCCGCGATCCGGTCGCCTCGGGCCTCGCCCGCCTGCCGAACCGTCATTCCGCGCCCTCCCGCCCCATGCCGCGACTATGGGACCGGGCGGGCGGAAGGGAAAGGGGCCCGCTAGCGCAGGAGGAGGTTCAGGGTGGCAAGGTCCGGCAGCCCGGATGCCGGGAGGTTCTGGGATGCCTGATACCCGGCAAGCGCGGCGCTCAGCCCCGCATCACCGCTGCCCTCGGCCGCCGGAAAGCCGAACCCGGCCAGCCGCTGGGTGACCTGGACCAGTACCGCCTCGTAGATCAGCACGGCCTGCCCCGCATTCTCGAACCGCCGCAGGGCCGATTGCGTCGTCAGCCGCGCCGAAAACAGGGTGGCGGCCAGCTTGTTGAGTGCATCGAGGAACTTGTCGTTTGCGTTCGCCTCGCAGTACCGCGCCATCTTGGCCACCAGAAGCTCCACGCTCTGCCACGGGGTCAGGTCATAGGTGTTGGGCTCCAGCCGATTGACGCCGGTGAAATAGCCGTCGATGTAGCCTGCGAAGATGTAGAGGTCGTTGGACCGTTCGGCATGCGCCTTGGTGAAGTTCGCGCAGGTCGCATTGCCGAAACCGTCGGCGGAAAACCGCCCGCCGGTATCCGCCGCGCCCGCGCACAGAGGGCCGAGCGCGGCGAGCGCCGCCGCAAGGCCAAGGGTGCGATGCATGAAAGCCTCCGTGCTGATCCGGGCCGCCCGTGCGGGGCTGCCCCGACCCGCCAGGCCCACGCCCGCCCGAGCCGAAGGTAGCGCATAGCACCGACGCCCGCGAGGGCCGAGATCGGGATCAGCCCGCATGCCGGGGATCGGAGAACCGGATGGATGTCGGGTGCGATCCGGTTGTGCGCCGAGCCACGCTTGCCTCGGCTTGGCCGTGGCGTTGCCGAACCACATGCCTAGGACAGCATCCGTGTTGCCCGTCCCCGCAGTCCGGTGGCTGGAGGACGCACCTTGCTCGGACAGCGCCGGAGCAGTGTCCTTGACAATCGCAGGCGCCGGGCCGATCGCCGAAATGGCGTTGCCCCCGAATTCGCCACCTGCCGCCGAAAGCTCATCGGAGCCATTGTCGAAAAATGTCTGCGGCGCAAAAAACGAAAAGCCGTCCCAGGGACCGGGACGGCCATGACTGCGGTGACGATGGGTGCTTATTCTTCCGACATATCCTCTGCCGCGAGGCGCGCCCTGTCCACGGCACCCTTCGCGGCGAGGTCGCGGTCCACCAGTTCGACGATGGCCATGGCGGCCATGTCGCCATGGCGGAAGCCTGCCTTCAGAAGCCGGGTGTAGCCGCCGGGCCGTTCCTTGTACCGCGGGCCCAGCACGGCGAAGAGCTTGGAGACCGCCCCGTCCTGCTTGATTTCCGCGGCGGCAAGACGCCGGGCGTGCAGGTCGCCGCGCTTGCCCAGCGTGATGATCTTGTCGGCCACCCGCTTCAGCTCCTTGGCCTTGGGCAGGGTGGTCTTGATCTGCTCGTGTTCGATCAGCGAGCAGATCATGTTCGCGAACATCGCCTTGCGATGCTCATGGGTCCGGTTCAGCTTCCGGTAGCCGTTGCCGTGGTGCATGGGTCGATCCTTCTCTTATGCTTTGTCCGGCGCCCCGTGCATCGCGGGGGCCTCCTTGGGGCGGCATGCCCGGGTCGTTAGCGTCGGATCAGAAGTGATCCTCGTACTTCTTGGCCAGTTCCTCGATGTCGTCGGGCGGCCAGTCCACGATGTCCATGCCGAGGTGGAGGCCCATGGTGGCGAGGACCTCCTTGATCTCGTTCAGCGACTTGCGCCCGAAATTCGGGGTGCGCAGCATCTCCGCCTCGGTCTTCTGGATCAGATCGCCGATATAGACGATGTTGTCGTTCTTCAGGCAGTTGGCCGAGCGGACGGACAGTTCCAGCTCGTCGACCTTCTTGAGCAGGAGCGGGTTGAACTCCAGCTCCTCGGCCGCGTCGAGACGGCTCGCCGACTCGGGCTCCTCGAAGTTCACGAACACGCCGAGCTGGTCCTGGAGGATCCGCGCGGCATAGGCGATCGCGTCATCGGGGGTCAGCGACCCGTCCGTCTCGACCGAGAGCGTCAGCTTGTCATAGTCGAGCACCTGCCCCTCGCGGGTCGGCTCGACCTTGTAGGACACCTTCTTGACCGGCGAGAACAGGGCGTCGACCGAGATCAGGCCGATGGGCGCATCCTCGGGGCGGTTCTTGTCGGCGGCGACATAGCCCTTGCCCGTCGCCACGGTCAGTTCCATATGAACCGCGGCGCCGTCGTCGAGGTGACAGATCACGTGCTCGGGATTCAGGACCTCTATGCCGTTGCTCACCTGGATCTCGCCCGCCGTCACC
>JANNOT010000058.1:0-14099 GCA_031399375.1 Paraoceanicella sp. | reverse complement strand
CCGCCAGGGTCGCGCATTCGGCCGTCGCCCGCAGATCGTTCCAGAGGGCGGCGGGTGCCACGGGACGGTCCTGCGCATCCAGAAAGACCGTGCCGAGCATCTGCCCCGACAGGCCGATCGCCGCGACCCGCGCCAGGGCCGTGGGCTCGCGCGCGCGCAGGGCGTCGAGGCACCCCGCAACCCCATCCCACCACGCATCGGGCGCCTGCTCCGCCCAGCCCGGGCGAGGGCGCTGCACGACCAGGGGCAGGCCGTGGGATGCCACCTCGCGCTCGGCCGGATCGTAGAGCGCGACCTTGACCCCCGAGGTGCCGATGTCGATGCCTGCGACCAGGCTCATGCCAGCAGGGCCTGGGCCGTGGCCTCGTCGGTCACGAGCGTGTTGACGAGGTTCAGGCGCAGCACCGCCCGCAGGATCGCCACCTTGTGCGCGCCCCCGGCCGCGAGCACCACATTGGGGATCGCCGCGAGGTCGGCGAGGGTGATGCCGATGACCCGGCCATTGATCGGATGGTCCACCGGCCGCCCTTCGGCATCGAGGAAATAGCCGAGCACATCGCCCACCGCCCCCGCCGCGGCCAGGCCCGCGCGGTCCATCCCGTCGGGCAGCCCGTCGCGGATGAGCATGGAGAGGTCCGACATGTCCCCCGCCGCCATGGCGAGCGCGTCCGCGGCGCGGATCTTGTCGATTACCTCGCGGAACACCCCCTGCTCGATCAGGATGTCGCGGCTTTCGGCCGAACTCGCGTAAAGGGGCGCCGTGAAATAGCTGTGGCGCGCGTTACAGAGATCGGCGAGCCGGGTCGTGATCTCGAAGCTGTTGAGGTCCGAGCCCTTGGAGAGCCCGCCCATGACCGAGACGATCTCGAGCTCGGGGCGGTTCAGGGGTTCCATGAACCGGGTCGCGAGGTTGAGCGTGTTGCCCCAGGACATGCCGAAGCGCCGGATCGCGGGACCCGCGAGAAGCGTGGCGAGGTAATGCCCAAGCGCCGTCCCCACCACGGTCTGGACCCCGTCGGCGTGGAAGGGCGACGGGGCCACATGGGCGTCGCCGAGGCCGAAGCGCGCCTTCAGCGCCGCCTCCGCCTCGGCGCAGGGGGCAAAGGGGGAATTGATCGTGACGCGCACCAGCCCGCGCCGCCGCGCCTCGCCGAGCGCCTTGTTGACCCGCAGCCGCGTCACGCCGAACCGCTCGGCCGCCTGTGCCTGGGTGATCCCCTCGATCTCGCAGGCCCAGGCCACGCGGACGAGGAAGCGTTCCTCCTCGTCGATCTGGAGCGTCTTGGGCCCCGGTCTCATGCTACTTGACCGCACCCATGGTCAGCCCGCGGACGAGCTGCTTGGAGGCCATCAGGGCAAAGATGAGCACCGGCACCACGATCAGCGTCGCCGTCGCCATGATCTTGCCATAGGGCACGTCGTAACCCTCCATGAACGTGACTGCCATGGCGGGGGCCGTGCGCGCCTCTGACCGGGTCAGGATCAGCCCGAACATAAGCTCGTTCCACGAGAAGATGAACGAGAAGATCGCCGACACGGCAACGCCCGGCATCGCGAGCGGCAGGCAGATCGACCGGAAGATCCGCCATTGCGACGCGCCCTCCAGGCTCGCCGCCTCGTCGAGGTCGAAGGGGATCGAGCGGAACTGGTCGGTGCAGATCCAGATCACGATGGGCAGGTTGAAGGTGAGATAGATCAGGATCAGCACGATATGGGTGTCGAGCATCCCCAATTGCCGCACGATCAGGAAGAACGGCAGCGCAAGCACGATGGGCGACACGAAGCGGTTGGTGATGAACCAGAACCACAGGTCCTTCTTGCCCCGGAACTCGAACCGCGCGAGCGCGAAGGCCGCGGGACAGCCGAGCCCGACGGCAAGCGCGGTCGTGGCGACGGCGATGATGATCGAGTTGACGAGCGCGGGGGCCACGTTGTCCTCGAACAGCACCTCCCAGTAATTGGCCAGCGTCGGGGCAAAGGCCCAGACCGGGGGGCTTTCCAGCGCAACCACCTGGGTCTTGAGGCTCGTCGTGACCATCCAGTAGAACGGAAACACGCAGAGCAGGAGGATGAGGATCAGAAGCCCCCCCTCGATCCAGAACCCTCGGCGGGCCATCAGCGCACCTCGCGGTAGAACACGCGGATGTAGAGCCGCGACAGGATGATGGTGATGACCAGCAGGATCACCGCCTGGGCCGAGGCGAGGCCCTGGTCGAAGGCGCGGAACCCGACCCGCTGGATGAAGAGCGAGATGAACTCGGTCGCGGCCCCCGGCCCGCCGCGGGTCAGGGTGAAGACCATGTCGAAAAGCTTCAGCGTGTCGGCCGTGCGCAGGATCAGGACCGCCGTCAGCCCGGGCAGGAGGAAGGGCAGCTGCACGTGGCGCAGGACCGTCCACCAGCGCCGCGTCTCAAGCCGCGCCGCCTCCTCGATCTCGCCCGGCACGGTTGTCAGGCCCGCGAGCAGGATCAGCGCGACAAAGGGCGTCCACTGCCAGACATCCCAGAAGATCACGACGACGAACGCGTTGGTCTGATCGCCCAGCCAGTCGATGGGCGTGACCCCCAGCCAGCCGAGCATCTGGTTCACCACCCCGTATTTGAGATTGAACATCACCTGCCCCAGGAGCCCCACCACCGCGTAGGTCGTGGCCATGGGCAGGACGAGCCCGAGCCGCGTCAGCGTCTTCAGAAATCCCATCCCGGGATTGTGCAGCAGAAGTGCGATCCCCAGCCCGAGCAGGATCTGGAGCGGAAGCGCGATGCCGAGCAGCAGGAATGTCCGCCCCATCGCCTGCCAGAACACCGGGTCGGTCAGGACGAAGGCATAGTTGTCGAGCCCGACGAACCGCACCTGCCGCAGCTTGGTGAGGTTGAAGAAATGCAGGCTGGTCCACACGGCATAGAGAAGCGGCCCGATGCCGACGATGGCGAGCGCTGCCACGGCGGGCCCGAGGAAGGCGAAGAGGGTGCGGCGGGGCGGGGTCGTGGCCATGGGGTGGTTCCTTTGCCGGGACGGCCCCCGCCCCGGTCCGACGGGGCGGGGGCGCCGACGATCCTGCTCCGCCGGGTGCGCCGCGTCCTGCGGGGGCGGGTGGTCGGGGGCGGGGCGCAGGACCCACGGGCGCGCCGGGCCCTGAAGGAGAGGCCGACGTCCTGCGGGTCGCGCGCACCCCAAGGGCGGGCGCGGGCGCCGCCCCGCCGCGGGGACCCGGGGTACCCGCGGCGGCGATGGCGCGCCCGGCCCGTTACCGGGTCACTGGGCGAGCGGCTTCTGCCCGTCGTAGTACCCGGCCTCCTGCAGCACCGCCTCCATCTTCTCGCCGATGGTCTTGGCACCCTCGGCGGGGGTCACCTCGCCCAGCATGATCTTCGAGCCCCATTCCTGGACAATCTCGGTGATCACGGGCCATTCGGCGAACCGGGGGCGGAACTCGGGCACGCCGTCCTGCCAGCTTTCCACCAGGGCGGGGACGAAGGGGAACGCCTCGGCCACGCCCGGCTCCTTGTAGACCGACTGGCGCGCGGGCACGCCGCCGAGTTCGAGGTAGCGCTTGGCGTTCGCCTTGGACGTCAGCCACTGGATGAAGAGGTAGCCCGCCGCCTGTTCCGCGTCATCCGCCTGGGCCGCGATGGCAAGGCTGAAGCCCCCCAGCGCAGGCTTGCGCCCCGCGGGCCCCTTCGGCTCCGGCGCCACGGCGAGGCAGTCGCCGAGCTTCGAGGTCTCGGGGCTCGCCAGCGTCGAATAGAACGCGGACCATTCGGTGATGATCGCCACATCGCCCTGGGCGAGCGCGTTCACCGTCTCGGAATGGTCATAGGCGACGATGCCCTGGGGCAGGTAGGGCAGGAGCTCCTGGCGGAACGTCAGCCCAGCTAGGCTTTCGGGCGAGGAGAGGTTGGACTTGAACTCCGCATTCAGGAACGACCCGCCGAAGGGCCAGAGCATCCGCGCGAAGCTGTCGGCCGACTGCGTCTCATTGCGCTTGGACTGGAGCGCGAAGGCGTATTTCCCGTCCTTGGTCAGCGCGGGACCGTAGACGTCCTTTAGCTCGGCCCAGGTTTCGGGCGGCTTCTCGAAGCCTGCGTCCTTCAGCATGCAGCTGTTGTAGAACATCAGGCCCGAGTAGTTGTCGAAGGGCAGGCCGTAGATCGTGCCGTTCCAGCCGCCGAAGGCGTTGAGCACGAGCGGAAAGAAATCGGCCATGTCGAGTGCGGGGTCGGCGAGCGCCGCATCCGAGGTGAACTTGTCCAGCGGCACGACCCATTCATTCTCGGCAAAGTTGCCGATCCAGACGAGGTCGATCAGCGCGATGTCCACATCCCCGCCTGCCACGAAATCGCGCACCTGCTCGCCGAGCGCGTTCTCGTAGGGATGGGTGGTGATGTTGATCTTGATCCCCGTCGCCGCCTCGAACTCGGGCAGCATCGTCTTGGCCGCGGCATAGCCCGGACGGTCGAGAAAGACGACATCGACGACGGTGCCCGCATAGGGCTTTGCCGCCTCCTCCAGGGTCCAAGCCCCGGCGGCGACGGGGCTCATGGCGAGCCCGGTGAGGAGCGCGAACGCGCTCGCCTTGGATTTCAGGTGCATCTGAGGTCCTCCCTTGACCCGCCCGTTCGGGCTTGACTTGCAAGTGTATTGACTGCGATACAAATGTCAAACGTAGGTCGGTGTCAACGGCTTTCGGAGGCGAGGGGGAGGGGGTTGCGGTGGCACGGGTGACGCTGGAGCGGATCGACAAGCACTATGGCGCGGCCCAGGCGCTGCACGGCGTCACGCTCGACATTCCCGATGGCGCGTTCGTGGTGTTCGTCGGGCCGTCGGGCTGCGGGAAATCCACGCTGCTGCGTGCCATCGCGGGGCTCGAGCCGATCTCGGGCGGGCGGGTCCGGATCGGCGAGGCGGACGTGACCGACCGCGCCCCGTCCGAGCGCAACGTGGCGATGGTGTTCCAGTCCTATGCGCTCTATCCCCACATGACGGTGCGCGAGAACATGGACTTCGGCATGAAGATCAACGGGATGGCACCGGCCGACCGGGCGGTTCGGATCGCCGAGGCCGCGCGCATCCTCCAGCTCGAGGCGCATCTCGACCGCAAGCCGGGCCAGCTGTCGGGCGGCCAGCGCCAGCGGGTGGCCATCGGGCGTGCGATCGTGAAGCAACCGGCGGTGTTTCTGTTCGACGAGCCGCTGTCGAACCTTGACGCCAAGCTGCGCATCCAGATGCGGGTGGAGCTTGAGGCGCTGCACAGCGCCCTTGGCGCCACGATGATCTACGTGACCCATGACCAGGTCGAGGCGATGACGATGGCCGACGAGATCGTGGTCCTGAACGCGGGCCGCATCGAGCAGGTCGGGCCGCCGCTGGAGCTCTACCACCGCCCGCGGACTGAATTCGTCGCGGGCTTCATCGGTGCGCCCACGATGAACTTCCTCGACGTCACGGTCGATGGCGGGACCCTGCGCTATGCGGGCCATGCGCTCGGGCCCGGGGCAGCCGGGGCCGTGCGCCTGGGGATCCGGCCCGAACACGTGATTGCGGGCCCCCCCGGCAGCGGGGCGTTCGATGCGACGGTGAGGGTGACCGAGGCGCTGGGGGGCGAAAGCTATCTCTACCTCACCGGCCCCGCGGGCGACCAGGTGGTGGTCAAGACGTCGGGCGACGACGTGACCCGCCCCGGTGCCGTCGTCGGCCTGACCCTGCCGCCCGAGCGGCGCCACCTCTTTGCCCCCGACGGACTGGCGATCCGCGACTGAGGAGCCCGTGATGCCCGATACCCTTGCCCCGTCCGCGCCCGACCCGATCGCCTCCGCGCTCGCCCGCTCGCCCACCATCCGCGAGATCGTGATGGGCGCGGGCGTGCTAGCCGAGGCGGGGGCGCTCTTTGCCCGGCAGTTTCCCGGACGCACCGCGGTCCTGATCGCGGACGCAAACACCGACCGTGCCGCGGGGCAGGCGGTCGCGGACCGACTGGCCGCCGCGGGGATCGCCATCCGCCGCCACGTCCTGCCCGCCCAGCCACGGCCCAAGCCGTCCGTGGAACTGTCCCAGGCGCTCGCCCGCGTGATCGGCGCGGATGACGCGATCCCGGTCGCGGTCGGGTCGGGCGTCATCAACGACGTCGTGAAATATGCGGCCTTCCTGCTGGACCGCCCCTATCTCTGCGTCGCGACCGCGGCCTCCATGGACGGGTATTCGTCCGCCGGCGCGCCGCTGAGCCAGCGGGGGTTCAAGAAGACCCTTGCCGCGCGGCCGCCCGTTGCGATCCTGGCCGATCTCGACGTGCTGGCCGCAGCCCCCCCCGCGATGACCGGGTGGGGGTTCGGCGATCTCGCGGGCAAGGCACCGGCGGGCGGGGACTGGATCATCGCCGATGCGCTGGGGGTCGAGCCTATCGATGCCGTCGCCTGGCCCATGGTCCAGGATCCGTTGCGCGGCTGGCTCGCCATGGCCGACGCGGTGGCGACCGGCGATCGGGCCGCCGTCGCGGGGCTGATGACCGGCCTGACCCTGGTGGGGCTCGCGATGGAGGCCCATGGCACCTCGCGCCCCGCCTCGGGCGCCGATCACCAGATCGCGCATCTGTGGGAGATGGAGGATCACCACCACGATGGCGAGCGGGTGTCCCATGGCGCCTGTGTATCCATCGGCTGCGTCGTGGCGCTGGGGCTTTTCGACTGGCTGCTGGGGCAGGATCCGGGCGCGCTCGACGCGGGTGCAATCCTCGCCGCCGCACCCCCGCTGGAGGCCAAGGCGGCGGAGATCGACCGCGCGTTCTCTGGCGAGCTTGCGGCACGGGCCAAGGAGGAGACGGCGGCCAAGCATCTGTCGCCCGCAGCCCATGCCGCCCGCCTCGCGGATATCGCGCGGGTCTGGCCCCGGCTCCGCGCCCGGCTCGACGCCCATGTGATGCGGGCGCCCGCGATGGCGGACCTGCTGGCCCGCGCGGGCGCCCCCACGCGGTCCGAAGCGATCGGGATCACCCGTGCGCATCTGCGTCGGACCGTGCGCGCCAGCCGGTTCATCCGCAGCCGCTACACCATCCTCGACCTGCTCGACGAGACCGGCCTTCTCCCCGCGGCCATCGATGCGGTGATCCCCGCGACGGAAGGCGCGCCATGACCCCGGCCGAATTCCCGCGCGCCGGCGCACGGGCGCTCGCCGAGCTCGGCCGGGTGATCGACGCCGTGGTGCCGGACGAGGCGGCGGCGCTGGTCGCCGCGCTGGCCGGGGCGCGGTGCATCGCGCTGCACGGCGTGGGGCGCGAGGGGCTGATGATGCGCGCCGTTGCCATGCGGCTCTTCCATCTGGGGCTCGACGCCCATGTGGTCGGTGACATGACCACCCCGCCGGTCGGACAGGGCGACCTCCTGGTCGTCAGTGCCGGGCCCGGGCATTTTGCCACCATCGCGGCGCTTGTGCAGGTGGCGCGTGACGCAGGTGCGGCGGTGGCCTGCATTACAGCCCAACCGGGGGGTGCGGTGGCGGCGGCGGCGGATCTGGTCCTGACCCTTCCCGCCCAGACCATGGCGGATGACGTCGGGGGGACGGCCTCGATCCTGCCGATGGGGTCGCTCTACGAGGGGGCGCAATTCCTCGCCTTCGAGCTTCTCATCCTCGCCCTGCGCGATAAGCTCGGCCGCACGCCCGCCCAGATGCGCGCGCGCCACACGAATCTGGAGTAAGGCCGATGTCCCGCTGGATCGAACGCTTCTCGCTGACCGGGCGCAAGGCTCTGGTGACCGGCGCGTCCAAGGGCATCGGGGCGGAGATCTGCGGGGTCTTCGCCGATGCGGGCGCCGACATCGTGGCCGTGGCGCGGGACGAGGCGGGGCTGGCCGCGGTGGCCGAGGGGGTGCGCGCGAAGGGGCGGCGCTGCCTGACCCTGACCGCGGATCTCGCCGATCCCTTCGCCCCCGTCACGGCGGGCGAACAGGCGCTGGCGGAATGGGGGGCGATCGACATCCTGGTGAACGGCGCCGGGATCGCGCTGATCGCGGATGCGCTGGCGCTGTCCACCGACGCCTGGGACCTGACCATGGCCGTGAACGCGCGTGCGCCGTTCCTTCTGGCGCGCACGCTTGCGCCCGCCATGATCTCGCAGAAGCGGGGGAAGATCATCAACATCTCGTCCCAGACCGGGGTGATCGCGATCCCCGGGCATGCCGCCTATGCAGCGTCAAAGGGGGCGCTGAACGCGCTGACCATCTCGCTGATGGCCGAATGGGCCGGGCACAACATCCAGATCAACACGATCTGCCCCACGATCATCCTCACGCCCATGGGTCTCCAGGTCTGGGGCGATCCGGCCAAGGCCGACCCGATGCTCGCCCGCACGCCGCTGGGCCGATTCGGCCAGCCGGTCGAGGTGGCGGACATGGCGCTCTACCTCGCGGCCCCCGCCTCGGACCTCGTGAACGGGGCCACGCTGATGATCGACGGCGGATACAGCGCCGTGTGACGCCGGGCGCGCGCCCGGCAGGCTGCGGCCCCGGCGGTCGGCCCCGGGCTAGGGTCCCGCGCGATGCGCCACCACGAGCCCGGCCGTGGCCGCCATGGCCCGCAGCGCGCCGAGGCCCATGGCATGGGTCATCGCGGGGGCGTGGACCCTGGGGTCCTGGTCCGCCTCGATCACCAGCCAGCCGTCATAATGATGCTCTGCGGCGACCGCGAGCAGGCCCGGGAAATCCACGCAGCCATCGGGGTCGCCGGGCACGGTGAAGATGCCCCGCCGGATGGCATGCAGGACCGAAAGCCGCTCGGCCTTGGCCTCGGCCAGCACCCCGGCACGCACATTCTTGGCGTGGATATGGGCGATGCGGTCCATGTGCGTGCGCGCAAGGGCGACCGGATCCCCGCCCGCAAACGTGCAATGGCCGGTATCGAGCACCAGCCGCGTCCCCGGCCCGGTCGCCTCCATCAGGGCATCGACCTCGCGGTCGGACTGGACCACGGTGCCCATGTGGGGGTGGTAGGCGAGCGTGATGCCGTGCATCGCCGCCTCGCCCGCCAGCGCCTCGATCCCCGCCCCGAACTCGGCCCAGCGACCGGCGTCGAGCACGGGGCGGGCATCGCTCGGCGCGTCGGGCAGAGCATGGACCGCGTCGCTCATCTCGGACACGATCAATACCGCGCTGCCCATGGCGCGCAGCGTGTCGAGCACGGGAAACAGCGCGTCCTTCTCGGCCTCCACCGACCGGGTCAGGAGGTTCAGGGGATGCCAGCCCGCGACGAAGGCCAGCCCGTGCGGCTTCAGCGCGGCATGGAGCGCGTCGGCCCCGCCCGGCATCTTGTGACCCTGCTCGATCCCGTCAAAGCCGATCGCCGCGACCTCTGCCAGGCACCGCTCCAGGGGTATGTCCCCGCCCAGCCCGGGATCGTCGACATGCGACCAGGCGATGGGCGTCGTTCCGAATCGGATCATAGCGGGGTCTCCTCGCGGGCCGGGACGGGCCGCGGAGGAAACCGCCAAGGGTGGCCCCGGGTTCCCCGCCCCTACGGCCGCCCCACCGCGTAGCGCGCCGGGCCGAGATCGTCGAAATACCCGCGCATCTCGCGGATGAACGCCTTGACGAACGCGGGCTTCAGGGTGCGGTAGCTGTCCGCGACGATCAGCGTGGCGACGGGGACGTCGCCACGGATCGGCCGGCGCACGATTTCCGGGGAATCCGCGCCCGTGATGGCCGTGGGGCGCATGTTGAGGACCGAGACCCCGAACCCGGCCGCGACCGCACTGCGCACCGTCTCGTAGGAGCGCGAGCGGAACGCGACGCGCGGCGACAGCCCCTGGGTCTCGAAGAGCGCGGTGAGAAACAGCGCAGTGTGCGGCAGGTCGAGCAGCACCAGGGGGCGGGCGGCAAGCTCGGCCACCGTGACGCTCGCCTGGCCCGCCAGCGGATCGTCGGCGCGCAGGACCGCATGGGTCGGTGCCTGGGCGATTGCGGTCGCGTCGGCAAAGCTTGGCCCGATATCGTAGGCGACCACCAGATCGACCGTCCCCGCCGCGAGCCAGCCCTGGAGCTGGCGCTGGTCACCCTCGAACAGCTCGATCTCGGCCGGACCCACGACGTCGATGTAGCGGCGCAGCACGCTGGTCATGAAGAGCGGGCCGAACGGCTCGAAACAGCCGATGCGTATCTGCTTGGGCGCGCCGGTGGCCAGGGCGTCGATCTGCCGCTCGAATTCCCCCTGCGCGGCCAGCAGCGCGCGGGCCGAGGCGAGGAACCGCTCGCCCGCCGGGGTCGGCGAGACACCGCGGGCCGGTTTTCGCTGAAAGATGCGCGCGGCGAGCGTGCTCTCCGCCTGCTCCACTGCACCCAGGATCGAGGATTGCGAGATATGCAGGCTGCGCGCCGCCGCCTGCATGGAACCCAGGCGCGCGGCTTCGGTCAGGTAGCGCAGTTGCCGCAAGGACAGGCTCATGGCGCCCGACACCCTCCACACAATGTATTTATATCGTTCTCCTTATACATTTTTTGATGCTTTGGAACAGGCGTAGGGTCGTCTTGGGAGCAGGGGGGGCCGGATGGACGGGCACGGGGCAAGGGATCCGCTGTCGGGCGCCCCCGAGCTTTGCCGGTTGTCCGCAGCCGATCTCGCCGCCGGGTACCGCAGCGGCGCGTTCAGTCCGCTCGAGGTGGCCGAGGCTTGCCTGGCCCGGGCCGAGGCGATCCAGCCCGCGCTCAACGCCTTTACGCTGATCGACCATGACGGCGCGCGGTCGGCCGCCGCGGCCGCCACGGCGCGCTGGGCGGCGGGGTCGCCGCTCTCTCCGCTCGACGGGGTCCCCGGCACGGTCAAGGATATTGTCTGGATCCGCGGCCTGCCGGTGACCTATGGCAGCCGCGCGCTCGACCCCGTGACGGCCGCTGCGGATGCCCCGGCCGTGGCGCGCCTGCGGGCGGCGGGGCTCGTGATCCTCGGCATCACCACCACACCCGAATTCGGGTGGAAGGCCGTCACGGACAGTGCCGCCTTCGGCATCACCCGCAACCCCTGGGACCCTGCGCGCACCCCGGGCGGATCGTCCGGCGGCGCTGCGGTCGCGGCGGCGACCGGCTGCGGCGTCGTGCATCTGGGCACCGACGGGGGCGGCTCGATCCGCATCCCGGCGGGCTTCACGGGGATTGCGGGGCTGAAGCCGACCTTTGGCCGGGTGCCCGCCTATCCGATGAGCGCCTTTGGTACCGTCGCCCATCTCGGCCCCATGGCGCGCTCTGCCGCGGATCTCGCCGCCATGCTGGCCGTGATGGACGGGCCGGATCCGCAGGACTGGTACCAGCCCCCGGGGACCTTTCCGCCGCTCGATGCCGCGTTCGCCTGGGCGGGGGCGCGGGTCGGCGTCTGGGGCCGCCCGCCTGGCGGGACCGTGGATCCTGCCGTAGGCGCCGCGTTCTCGGCCGCGCTGGCACGGCTCGACGGCTTGGGCGCACGCCTGACCCCCATCGACCTGCCGGGCGAGGACGTCGCGGAGGTGTTCCGCGTCCACTGGTTCGGGGGGGCCGCTGCCCGTCTGCGCGACGTGGCCCCGGACCGGCGCCACGGCATCGACCCGGGATTTCTCGCCACGGCCGAGGCAGGGGCGGCCTACAGCGCCGCGGACATGCTCCAGGCCGCGTCCGCCCGCGGGCGCTTCGGGCACGGGATGGATGTGCTGCTGTCGCGCCTTGACCTCGTCGTCTCGCCCGCCACCGCCATCCCCGCCTTCGGCGCGGGGCTGGAGGTGCCTGCGGGCTCGGGCCTTGCCCGCTGGACCGACTGGGCGGGGTTCAGCTACCCCATCAACCTCAGCCAGCAGCCTGCCGCGGTCGTCCCCATGGGCTTCACCCCGGGCGGGCTGCCGCTGGGCCTTCAGATCATCGGTGCGCGCGGGGCCGATGGCCGCGTGCTCGCCGCCGCCGCGGCGTGGGAGGCCGCGGGCGATACCCAAACACCACGCAAGGGAGTGACGGCATGACCGAGGATGCAAGGCTGAACCGGCGCGGGTTCCTGACCGGCGCCGCCGCGGCGGGGACCGGGGCCGCCGCGCTGCTCGCCGATCTGAACGCCGCCCGCGCGCAGGAGGGCGAGCCCATCGCCATCGGCTCGGCCCTGCCCATGTCGGGCTTTGCCGCCGCCGACGGGATCGAGTTCAAGCGCGGCCTCGACCTCGCCGCCGAGGAGATCAACGCGGCGGGCGGCATCCTGGGCCGTCCGGTCGAGATCCATGTCGAGGACACCGCCGAGATGGGCGCCGACATCGTGACCCAGGCCATGCAGCGCCTGATCGACCGGCGCGGAACGGGCGCGATCATCAACGGCTACAATGTCGGGACCAACATGGTGGAGATGGACGTGGCCGCGGACAACGACGTGGTGTTTGTCCACTACAACACGCTGATTTCCCACAACGAGAAGTTCAAGACCGACCCCGCCCGCTACTATGGTTGCTTCCAGGGCGACCCGCCGGAGTTCTACTATGGCCCCGGCTTCCTCCTGTTCCTGAAATCGCTCATCGACAGCGGCCAGTGGACGCCGCCGAACCGGAAGATCGCCATCATCCCGTCGGCCAACGAATACTCCATCGTGATCGCCAACGCGATCCGCGACCGGCTGGCGGAGTTCGGGTTCGAGCTCAGCCTCTACGAGACCGTGCCCTTCCCCACCAACCAGTGGGGACCGACGCTGGCGAAGCTGCGCGAGGACCCGCCCGCCGCCGTGGCGGTCACGCATTTCCTGCCCCAGGACCTCGCGCAGTTCATGGTGCAGTTCCTCGCCGCGCCGACCGACAGCCTCGTCTACATGCAGTACGGCCCGAGCCTGCCCGCCTTCCGCGAGATCGGGGGCGAGGCGGTGAACGGCGTGCTCTATTCCACCGTGATCGGCTGCCTGCCGGACGCGTTCTCGGCCGGGTTCCGGGCGAGCTACCGCGACAAATTCGGGCCGACCGCGGCCTACCTGACCGGGTCGCAGACCTATGACGGGCTCTGGCACTATGCGCTCTCCGCCGCCATCGCGGGCGGGCCTGCGGTGGCCTACGAGCGGGAGCCGACCGAGAAGGTGTCCGCGGCGATGAAGCGGCTGATCTACCGCGGCGTGAACGGGGTCTACCGCGTGGATCCCGAGGGGCAGTCGGGCTACTGCTACCCGACCCAGATCGCAGACCCCTCGCTCGGCATGGCGCACCAGTTCATCCAGCACCAGGATTTCCGCGAGGATCCGCGACTGATCGCGCCCGCGCTCTATGCCACCCACGCCTTCCAGATGCCCCCCTGGTTCAAGGCGTGACGCTGCTCGCCTGCGAGGGCGTGACCAAGCGCTTCGGCGCGCTCGCCGCGGTGGACGGGTTCTCGATGACCGTCCGGCGCGGCGAGATCCTCGGCATCGGCGGGCCGAACGGGGCGGGCAAGACCACGCTCTTCGACGTCATCACCGGGGTGACCCGGGCGACCGAGGGGCGGGTGACACTGGGCGGCGTGGAGATCACCGGCCTCTCGCCCGACCGCATCTGCCAGCGGGGCCTCGCCCGTACGTTCCAGCTCAACGCCGCCTTCGACAGCCTCAGCCTGCGCGATAATGTCGAGGTCGCGGCCTACTACGGCCGCCACCGCCGCCTGCCCGGCTTCGGGATGGACCGCGACAGCCGCGCCCGCGCCGCGGCGGCGCTCGAGGTGGTGGGGCTGACCGAGGGGCTCGACCGCCCGGCGCGGGACGTGCCGGTGCTTGACCGCAAGCTCCTGATGATCGCCGGGGCGCTGGCCACCGACCCGGACCTCGTCCTGCTCGACGAACCCGTGGGCGGCCTCGGCCCGCATGAGATCGACCGGGTTGTCGAGGTCGTGCGCCGGGTCGCCGCCGGGGGCGTCACCGTGGTGCTGATCGAGCATGTGATGCGGTTCCTCCTCGCGCTCTCCGAGCGCGTCATCATCATGCATCAGGGCCGCACGCTCTATGACGGCACGCCGAGGGGCGTTGCCGAGGATGCGGGCGTGGTGGAGACCTACCTGGGCCAGGGCGCCACCCGCCGTCTGCGCGCGCATTTCGCCGAAGCCACGCATGGCTGATGCCCTGGTGGTCGAGGGGCTGGTCGCGGGCTATGCCGGGCGCGACGTGCTGCG
>JANNOT010000010.1:0-1566 GCA_031399375.1 Paraoceanicella sp. | reverse complement strand
CCAAGGCAGGCCAGCGTACTTGATCGAGGTCTGGGGCGACGCCCCGGTCCCGCCATTATGGCCCGAGATCAGGATCACGTCCGCCTTTGCCTTCGCCACCCCCGCCGCGATGGTGCCGACGCCCGAGGCGGAGACGAGCTTCACGCAGACCTTCGCGTCCGGATTGATCTGCTTGAGGTCATAGATGAGCTGCGCGAGATCCTCGATCGAATAGATGTCGTGGTGGGGCGGCGGGCTGATCAGGCTGACGCCGGGCGTGGCATGGCGCAGCCGGGCGATGAGCTCGGTGACCTTGAAGCCCGGAAGCTGCCCGCCCTCACCGGGCTTCGCCCCCTGGGCCACCTTGATCTCGATCTCCTGGCAGGCGTTGAGGTATTCCGCCGTCACGCCGAAGCGGCCCGAGGCGACCTGTTTGATCTTGGCACTCGGGTTGTCGCCGTTGGGCTCGGGGTGGAAATGCTTGGGGTCCTCGCCGCCCTCGCCCGAATCGGACTTCGCGCCGATCCGGTTCATGGCGATGTTGAGCGTCTTGTGCGCCTCGGGGCTGAGCGCGCCGAGGCTCATGCCCGGGGTCACGAAGCGCTTCCGGATCGAGGTGATGCTCTCCACCTCCTCGATGGGCACCGGCGCGCCGAGGGGCTTGAGTTCCAGCAGGTCGCGCAGATGGATCGGGGGCTGGCCCGCCATCGCCTTGGAATAGCGCTTCCAGAGCTCAAAGGACCCGCGGTCGCAGGCCGATTGCAGCATGTGCATGACCTGCGCGCCCCAGGCATGGGTCTCGCCCGACCGGCGCGCCTTGTAGATACCGCCGATGGGCAGCACGTCCGCGCCGCCGCGGAATGCCAGCGCATGGATGTCGGACGCCTTCTTGTGGATGCCCGCAATCCCGATGCCCGAGATGCGGCTCGGCATGCCCGGGAAGTATTCGGCCACCATGGCGCGGCTCAGCCCCACCGCCTCGAAGTTGCGCCCGCCGCGATAGGACGAGACGACCGAGATCCCCATCTTGGACATGATCTTGAGCAGGCCCGCGTCGATCGCCTCGCGGTAGCGGGCCATCGCCTCCTTGAGCGTGCCGGGGATCAGGCCGCGGGCGATCCGGTCCGCCAGCGTGTCCTGGGCCAGATAGGGGTTCACGGTCGTCGCGCCGCAGCCGATCAGGACCGCGAAATAGTGGCTGTCGATGCATTCGGCCGACCGGACGTTGAGCGAACAGAACGTGCGCAATCCCTTGGCCACCAGCCACGCCTGCACGGCCGAGGTGGCGAGGATCATCGGCAGGGCGATCCGCCCCTCGCCCTGGTTCAGGTCGATGAGCACCAGATGGGCGGCGCCCGCGCGCACCGCCTCCTCGCCCTGGCGGCAGATCCGGTCGAGCGCCGCGCGCATCTCGGCGTCGGTGCCGCCCTCGGGATAGGTGCAGTCGATGGTCTGGGCCAGTTCGCCGAAATAGGCCTTCATCTTCTTGTACTGCCCGTTCGTGACGAAGGGGCTTTCGAGGCTCAGGATCTCGGTCTGGCTGTTGTCCTGGTCGAGCACGTTCTTGAGGTTGCCGAACCGGGTCTT
>JANNOT010000435.1:0-2013 GCA_031399375.1 Paraoceanicella sp. | reverse complement strand
GGGATAGCCCAGATGGGCCAGACCGGTCGGGGCGAGGACAGCGAGATCACGAGCTACCTCAACCAGACACTCAGCTCGGAGCTGCAGGGCAACATCATCGACCTCTGCCCCGTGGGCGCTCTGACCTCCAAGCCCTATGCCTTCACCGCCCGGCCGTGGGAGCTGAAGAAGACCGAGAGCATCGACGTGATGGATGCCCTGGGCTCGAACATCCGCATCGACACGCGGGGGCGCGAGGTGATGCGGATTCTTCCGCGCAACCATGACGGCGTGAACGAGGAGTGGATCTCCGACAAGACCCGCTTCGTCTGGGACGGCCTGCGCCGCCAGCGGCTCGACCGGCCCTATGTCCGGGTCGCGGGCAAGCTGAAGCCCGTGACGTGGCCGGCAGCGTTCGCGGCCGTGGTCGCGGCGACCAAGGGCCGTCGGATCGGGGCGCTTGCGGGGGACCTGGTGTCGGTCGAGCCGCTCTTTGCGCTCAAAGGGCTGATGGAGGCGCTCGGCGGCGTGACCGAGTGCCGGACCGACGGTGCCGCGCTGCCCCCGGGCAACCGGGCAGGCTATGCCGGGACCGCGCGGATCGAGGATATCGACACCGCACGGCGGATTCTGCTGATCGGGACCAACCCGCGCCAAGAGGCGCCCGTGCTGAACGCCCGGCTGCGCAAGGCGTGGTCGAACGGGGCGGAGATCGCCCTGGCGGGTCAGGCCGCAGATCTGACCTATCCCTTCACGCATCTGGGAACCGGCCGTGCGGCGCTGCCGGGCGAGGCGGTCGATCTGGTGATCCTGGGGCAGGGCGCGCTGACCGGCGGCGACGGGGCGGCGGTGCTCGCGGCCGCCCAGGCGCTCGGCCCCGTTCTGGTGCTCCATACCGCGGCCAGCCGGGTGGGTGCGATGGATGTCGGGTTCACCGTGGCCGAGGGACTGCCCGCGGTGCTGGCATGCGATGTCGTCTACAACCTTGGCGCCGATGAGATCGACCTTCCCCCCGGCCCCTTCGTCATCTATCAGGGCAGCCATGGCGACCGGGGCGCGCACCGGGCGGACGTGATCCTGCCGGGGGCGGCCTATACCGAGGAGGCCGGGATTTTCGTGAACACCGAAGGTCGGCCCCAGATGGCGAACCGCGCAGGCTTTCCCCCGGGTGAGGCGCGCGAGAACTGGGCGATCCTGCGCGCGCTGTCGGCCGAGCTCGGGTCCAAGCTGCCCTATGACAGCCTGTCGGCCCTGCGTGCCGCGCTGTTCCGGGCGCATCCGCATCTCGCGGCCATCGACCAGGTGCCGGTCAATACCGGCGCGCCGATGCCCGCATCCCCGCTGGGCACCGGCCCGTTCGGGCTGGCCGTGCGCGACTTCTACCTGTCCAATCCCATCGCCAGGGCGTCGGAGGTGATGGCCGAGCTGTCCCGCCTCGCGGCCGCGCGCGCGATGCCGATGGCGGCGGAGTAGCGCGATGCCGTTCTTCGACACCCATTTCGGCATCTTCCTGATCATCCTCGGCCAGTGCCTGCTGGTGACGGTTCTGCTGCTGATCAGCCTCGCGTTCCTTCTCGTGATGGACCGCAAGGTGTGGGGGGCGGTGCAGTTGCGCCGGTCGGTGAACGTCGTCGGCCCCTTCGGCCTTCTCCAGTCCTTCGCCGACTTCATCAAGTTCGCGCTGAAGGAGGTGGTGGTGCCCGCGGGCGCCGACCGTTTCGTCTTCTTCCTCGCCCCGATGATGAGCTTCGTGCTCGCCACCATCGCCTGGGCCGCGGTTCCGTTCTATGCGGATGAGGATTCCACGTGGGTCGTGGCCAACCTCAATGTCGGGATCCTCTACATCTTCGCGATCTCCTCGCTGGAGGTGTATGGCGTGATCATGGGGGGATGGGCGTCGAACTCGAAGTATCCCTTCCTCGGTGGGCTGCGCTCGGCGGCGCAGATGATCTCCTACGAGGTGTCCATCGGCTTCATCATCGTGGGCGTGCTGATCACGACCGGGTCGCTGAACCTGACCGAGATCGTGCGGGC
>JANNOT010000415.1:0-3655 GCA_031399375.1 Paraoceanicella sp. | reverse complement strand
CAGGCGCTCTGCGCCGCGACCGGCTGGGATCCCGCGCGCCTCCCGACCCTGATCGCACCCTGGGCGGCGGCGGGGGGGCTGCGCGCGACGCTCGCCGCCCGCTGGGGCATGGGCGCGGTGCCCGTCGCGGCGGGGGCGGGGGACAACTGCGCCGGAACCCTCGGCGCGGGGGCGATCGCGCCCGGGGATGTGGCGATCAGCATCGGGACCTCGGCCGTGGTCTGCGCGGTCGGCGACAGCTTCCGCCCCGGTCCCGCCCAGGGGCTGATGGCGACCGCCCATGCCGTGCCGGGGCGCTTTCTGTCGCATGGCGTGGTGATGAGTGCGACGGCGAGCCTCGACTGGCTGGCCGCGCTGACCGGGACCACCCCCGCGGTGCTGGTGGCCGAGGCGGACCGCTGGGTCCGCTCGGGCGCGGATACGGCCCGGGCACCCGTCATGCGCCCCACGCTTTCGGGCATCCGCACCCCCGCGCCCGACCCCGGCGCCACGGGCGCCATCACCGGGATCACCCCGGACACCGACCGTGCCATGCTGGCCTATGCCGTCATGCGCGGGGTCGCGGTCCAGATCGGCGAGTGCGTGGCGGCGCAGGCCCGGGCCGGGATCGCCGCGCAGCGCATCCTCCTTCTCGGAGGGGGCGCACGCTCGGCGCTCTGGCGCAGTTTGGTGGCCGAGGTGCTGGGCCGCGAGCTGGAGCTGCCCCAGGGCGGGGCGCGGGGCGCGAGCCTGGGTGCCGCGCGCCTCGCCCGCGGCCTGGTCGGCTAGGGCATCGCGAAAGCCGCGCAGGCGGACTGCACAATGCGCCGCACCACATCGTCGCCCACGAACCCGCCCGGCCCCTTGAGGGCGGTCGCCTCAGGCGGCGTCGGCCCGGGGGAACGCAGCGCGGACGAGCGGGTGGAGTGCGGCCCCCCCGGCGAGGGCGGCGGCGAGCTGGCGGCGCATCCGGGGTTCCCAGAACGCGCCGATATGCTCGGCCACGCCGCGGACGCGGTCGGGCTCGGGCTGGCTCTCGAAGAACGTCGCGATCTGGTTGGCCATCGACACGATCTTGGCATGGGGATCGTGATCGGGCTCGGCAGGGTCAGGCGACATCGGCGCAGGCTCCGGTCCGGATGCGGTGGGGATGGGTGTAGACCTCGAAGCTCTCGCCCCGGGCGCGGGCGACGAGGGTCAGCCCCGCCTGGTCGGCCGCCGTGATCGCGAGCGCCGTGGGGGTCGAGACGGCGATCAGGACCGGGGCCCCCGCGCGTGCGGCCTTCTGCACCAGATCGACCGAAACGCGGCTGGTCAGGATCAGCGCGCCGGTCCCGGCATCCTCGCCCGCGCGGGCCAGTGCACCGCAGAGCTTGTCGAGCGCGCTGTGGCGGCCCACATCCTCGCGCACCGCGACCATCCCCGACCCGGGGCGGAAGAAGCCCGCGGCGTGGAGCGCACCGGCATCCTCGCGGAGCGGCTGGACCAGGCCCGCGACGGCCGCCGCCACCAGACCGGGCGAGAGGGCGAGGGGTGCGGTGACCACCGGCAGCACAGGCAGGGCGGCTGCGATCGATTCGACCCCGCAGAGGCCGCAGCCCACGGGGCCGAGGCCCGCGCGGCGGCGGGCAAAGAAGCCACCCGCGTCGTGGAGCCAGAGCTGCGCGTCGATCCCCGCCCCGGCGGGTACGATCGCAACCCGCGCAATGTCCGCCACCGCATCGATCACCCCCTCGGCCAGCGCGAAGCCGATCGCGAAATCCTCCAGATCCGCGGGGCTCGCCATCATGACGGCAAGGCTGGTGCCATTGACGCTGATCGCCACCGGCACCTCGTCGGGCACCGCACGCGATGCGGCCTCGACCGTGCCGCCGCGGTGGACCAGCCGCGTGATGCGGCGCGAGACGCGGGGGGCCGTCATTCGGCGGCCTCTATCCGGCGGGACCGCTCGGCATCGGCGGCATAGTCGCGCTGCCAGTCGGACGGGCCGTTGGTCTTGCTGACCTGCACCGCCGTCACCTTGTATTCCGGGCAATTGGTGGCCCAGTCGGAGAAGTCGGTGGTGATGACGTTCGCCTGGGTTTCGGGGTGGTGGAACGTGGTGTAGATCACCCCCGGGGCCACGCGGTCGGTGACCTGTGCGCGCAGGCTCGTCTCGCCCGCCCTGCTGGCGAGGCGGACGAGGTCGCCGTCGCGCACCCCGCGCTGCTCGGCATCATGGGGATGGATCTCGAGCACATCCTCGGCGTGCCATACGGTGTTGAGCGTACGGCGGGTCTGGGCCCCGACATTGTACTGGCTGAGGATGCGCCCCGTGGTCAGCAGCAGGGGGAAGCGCGGACCGGTCCGTTCCTCGGTGCCCACATACTCCGTGCGGATGAACCGGCCACGGCCGCGCACGAACCCGCCCATGTGCATGATCGGCGTTCCCTCGGGCGCGGCGGCATTGCAGGGCCACTGGACCGAGCCCACCCGCTCCAGCAGGTCGTAGCTGACCCCCGCGAAGCTCGGCGTGGTCGCCGCGATCTCGGCCATGATCTGGGACGGGTGGGTGTAGTCCCACGGCAGGCCCATGGCGCGGGCGAGCGCCTGGGTCACCTCCCAGTCGGCCATGCCGTTGCGAGGCGTCATCACCCGGCGCACCCGGTTGATCCGGCGCTCGGCATTGGTGAAGGTCCCGTCCTTTTCGAGAAAGGTCGAGCCCGGCAGGAAAACATGGGCATAGTTCGCGGTCTCGTTCAGGAACAGGTCCTGGACCACCACGCACGCCATGGCGGCAAGGCCCGCGGCGACATGCTTGGTGTTGGGGTCGGACTGCAGAATGTCCTCGCCCTGGATGTAGAGGCCGAGGAACGTCCCCTCCACCGCCGCGTCGAGCATGTTGGGGATGCGCAGCCCGGGCTCGCGGCTGAGGGTGACGCCCCAGAGGCTCTCGTAGACCGCGCGCGCGGCATCGTCCGACACGGGGCGGTAGCCCGGCAGCTCATGGGGGAAGCTTCCCATGTCGCAGGCGCCCTGGACGTTGTTCTGGCCGCGCAGTGGGTTCACGCCCACGCCCGGGCGGCCGATGTTCCCCGTGGCCATGGCAAGGTTCGCGATGGCCATGACGGTGGTGGAGCCCTGGGAGTGCTCGGTCACGCCCAGGCCGTAGTAGATCGCCCCGTTCCCCCCGGTGGCGAAGAGGCGCGTGGCCTCGCGCACCGTGGCGGCGGGGACGCCGGTCAGGAGCGCCGTCGCCTCGGGACTGTGGCGGGGGTCGGCCACGAAGCCCGCCCAATCCTCGAACGCCGACCAGTCGCATTGGGTGCGGATGAAGCGCTCGTCCGCCAGTCCCTCGGTCACGATCACATGGGCCATGGCGGTCAGCACGGCGACATTCGTGCCGGGGGTGAGCGCGAGGTGATGGGCGGCCGCCACATGGGGCGTGCGCACGAGATCGATGCGCCTGGGGTCGATCACGATCAGCTTGGCCCCCGCCCGCAGGCGCTTCTTCAGCCGGCTGGCGAAAACCGGGTGCCCGTCGGTCGGGTTCGCGCCGATCACGATGACAACGTCCGTGTGTTCGACCGAATCGAAATCCTGGGTGCCCGCCGAGGTGCCAAAGGTCTGCTTCAGCCCGTAGGCCGTAGGGGAATGGCAGACCCGGGCGCAGGTATCGACATTGTTGGTGCCAAAG